>CAZUPR010000036.1:0-14415 GCA_964622305.1 uncultured Eubacteriales bacterium | reverse complement strand
ATCTAGCAGGGCTTATTATTTTCTTTTCCATACCGGCTATTACCCTTAACTATTTGGAGACTGCATCTATTACTATTTGGGTTTTCCCTCTAGTTTTGATGATTCTAACAGTCATTATGGATCATAGACTGCCTCTTATTTTTCTTTTGATTTCTGGAGTTTTAACCCAATTATTAGTATGGAAACATGCCCCCAAGGGACTAATTGCCATAGATGAGATTGATTATATTTTAAGGATTCTTATTCTCTTTTTAGCTTTTACCCTGGGTTTCTTAATCAACAGGATGTATTCCAACCGTCTGGCTGAAAATATTCATCAAAACAAGCTGCAAAAATTGCTTTCTGATTTGTCCTTTGAACTTATTTATGCCAATATAGGAAACTTTAGAGAAAAAATGGAAGACTTGCTAAAAAAAATAGGGCAATTTATGGAAGTTGAAGTTACCTTTTTAGTTGTTTTTAATCAGGCCGATCGAAGTGGTCATTACTTTTGGTTTAAGGAGACCCTGGAAAAAGAAGAAATCCTTAGGGATACTGTAAATGGCGATTATAGTTTCATGCTGAACATAATAAAAGAAAATAAAATATATAAGGAAGAAAAAGAAAATCTATTGGTTCTGCCTATTGAGGGAGCGGCTGGTATAGTGGGCCTCATTGGTTGCAAATCTTACAATAAAACAATAAATTGGCTTGATAATGAAAATCTCCTGAGAGCTTTGGCCAACATTATGGGTAACCTTATAGGCAAAATAAAAGGTGAAGAAGAAATTAAGAAGCTGGCTTTTTATGATCAATTGACGGGCCTGCCCAACCGGATACTTTTTAGTGACAGACTTAATCAGGCACTTCTTAATGCTCAGAGAAAGAAAAATGAACTAGGCTTAATTTTCTTCGATTTAGACAATTTTAAAGTTATCAATGATACCAAGGGTCACGCTGCTGGTGACTTAGCCCTAAAAGAAGTTGTGGAACGCATTCTTTTAGTAACACGTAAGACATCCAGCTTGTCTCGCTTCGCAGGTGATGAGTTTTTAATCATGGAAGAAGATTTTGGCAAGAAAGAAAATCTTATAGCCATTGCTGAGAGACTTCTTAAGGCTTTACAAGATCCCTTTATCATAGAGGGAGATGAATTTTATTTAACAGCCTCTATGGGTATTGCACTTTATCCCAAGAATGGAAATAATGTAGATATGCTTATCAGAAATGCTGACAGAGCTATGTATATAGCAAAAGAAAGGGGCAAAAATCAATATGCTTTCTGCCAAACTCAAGTTAGGAATGAAGATATCAAAAACTTATAAAGTTCTCAAAGAAGATACTGCCGACTATATTGGCAATCCTGGGGTAGTTATGTTCTCAACGCCGGCCATGATTAAATACATGGAGCTCACTTCTGGGGATATGGTTTTTCCACATCTGCCTGAGGGTTACAACCCAGTTGGCACCAGAGTTTGCATAAGTCATCTGGCTCCCACCCCAGTGGGGGCAGAAGTGAGGGTGAAAAGCACCCTGGTTGATATGGATCGTTCCAGACTGACTTTTCAGGTTGAAGCCTGGTATGGCGACACGCTCATTGGCGCCGGTTCTTACGAGCAATTTGTTGTTGAACTGAAACGTTTTTTACTATACAATGATTAGAAATCGTTGAAAAATTAATAACATGAAGATAATAATTTAAATCATTTGCAGGATGGAAGTATGGTAGTGTGATTTTAAATGAGATTCTCTTATTTATTGCCAAGGGGTAACTATATCCTTTTGCCGGTCCTTCTTCCTATTCTTGTATTTTGGGGGAGGGCTTTTTTTATGAGCAAAAGTAAAAGTTTTTTACTGGCAATTTTTTTATTTTCGCTGATTTTTCTCTTATCAGCTTGTGGGACTTCTTTTCCACAGGGTCAGGATGGAGGCTTAAAGATCAAACTAAATATGGCAACTTTTTGGCCTGGTGAAAACTTTTATGTTACAGAAGGCCACAATCTCTGGATTCAGACTATAAAGGAGAGAGTAGAAAGCCGTACAAAGCATACTTTTGATGTACTTATCTTTCCAGGGGAACTTCTTTTGGGAGCCAGTGAAATTTATGAGGGCGTTGTTAATGGTGCAGCTGATCTTGGTTCCACCTGTCCTTCTTATACTCCGGGGGCCTTTCCGGCTACAACAGCTTTGGAGCTGCCAGGACTTAAAAATGATAACGCTGTAGTTGCTTCCATGACCATGCAGGAAGCCTATGAAACTATAGAAGCTATTAATAAGGAGTACAGAGATGTAAAAGTAATGCTTTTTTGGGCAACAGGACCTGGGGATCTTTTTACGCAGACCCCTGTAAGAAATTTGCAAGATTTAAAGGGAATGGAGATAAGGTCGGTAGCCAGCTCAGTAGCCAGTCTTAAGGCTCTGGGGGCAGCACCAGTTACCATGCCTATGGGAGAGGCCTATCTTTCTCTTAATCAAGGTATTGTTCGTGGTATCCTGGGGCCGGCTGAGATTCTTAAGGGCTTCCGCCTGGCTGAGGTCAGCAAGTATTCCACTAAGACTCCTTTCTTATATAATACTGTTTTTATGAAGGTTATGAATTTAGAAACCTGGAACTCCCTCCCTCTTGAGGTGCAGGAAATAATAGATGAAGTTAATGCCGAGTTTTTAATGCACTATGCCAACCTTGGGAAAACCCAATCTGATTTAGGACAAAAACTGGCTATAGAAAACTATGGGCACAAACTTATCCTCTTAGATGAGGAGGAAGAGTCAAAATGGCTGGAAGCTTTAGTTGACGTCAGAGAAAAATGGATTATCCAGAATGAGAAAAAAGCTTTGCCTGCCAGAGAAATTGTTGATGAGGTTTTCAGACTGGATGAAGAGAATTCTGTCCTTTATGGAAAAGAGAGCGAGGCTGAGAGAAGATGAGAGAACTTGAAAAGTTTACCGGAAGAATAACAGCCCTCTTTTCGCTTGTGGCCCAATTTGCCCTTGTGGCAGTGATGTTCCTTATAATGGCTAATATTATCTTCAGGCGTTTTGTGGCACCCATTCCAGGAACAGTTGAAATTGTAGAGCTGGGTGGGGCATTGATTCTAGGCTCAAGTATTGCCTATTGCCTATATAATGGAGGGCACATCTTTGTTGATGTCTTAGTCCAAAGATTGCCGGAAAAGTATCAAAGGGTTATCGACTTCCTGGGCAACTTACTTATGTTTATTTTAAATGGGCTAATCGGCTGGCAAATGTATATTTATGGGGCCAGAATGTTGAGCCGGGGTATAGTTACTGGCCACTTACAAATTCCAACAGGCCCTGTTATTTATGTAATTGCGCTTGGCTTTTTTATGATGGCTATGGTTAACCTGACCCATATTTTAAATTCAGCATCATTTTTGCTTAGAGGAGGGAAAAGATGAGTCCAGAATTATTGGCATTTTTATCTGTCATACTTTTATTTGTTTTGATCTTTATGAGATTACCTGTTGCCTTTGTTATGTTAATTACAGGTATGCTTGGCTATAGTCTGGTCGTTTCGCCCAGGGCTGCCTTTACCATTACAGTTCAGACAATTTTTAGCAATTTCTCCTCTTATTCATTAATTGTAGTTCCGCTTTTTGTCTGGATGGGTTTTATTGCCTTTCATTCTGGCCTTAGCAGTAAAATTTTTGAGGCTACCTATAAAATTATGGGAGGACTGCCAGGGGGACTTGCTATCGCAACAGTTGCGGCCTGCACAGCCTTTGGTGCAATTTGTGGTTCTACAACAGCAACAGCAGCTACCATGAGCTCAGTTGCCTTCCCTGAAATGAACAAATATAAATATGATAAATCTTTTTCTACAGCCACGATAGCTTCCGCTGCTATAATTGGTGTTATGATTCCACCATCGGTAATTTTTATTCTCTATGGAGTTTCCACAGGAGAATCTATAGCTGCTCTTTTTATGGCCGGGGTTCTTCCAGGCTTTTTACTTATGTCACTTTTTATGCTTACAGCCTGGTTGGTGGCCCTTAAAAATCCAGACAAGGCACCGGCAGGTCAGCCAACTTCCTTTAAGGAAAAAATTCAGGCTCTCTTTTCTGCAGGCATGGAAGTGGTTGCAATATTTTTTGCTGTTATGGGCGGCCTCTTTGCCGGTCTCTTTACCCCAACTGAAGCTGGGGCAGTAGGAGTTTTTGCAACCCTTTTGGTAACTGTTCTCCGCAGGAGTTTGACCTGGGAAGGTTTTAAAAATTCCCTGTCAGCCTCTGTAAATTTATCAGCCATGATTCTTTTTTTGGTGGCCGCAGCCTTTGTTTACAGTAAATTTTTAGCTGTTACTGGTCTGCCCATAAAGCTTGCCCAGATAGCAGCATCGGTAGCACTGCCGCCTGTAGTTGTTTTGGGTCTTATACTTTTTGTTTATTTTATCCTGGGCCTCTTTATTGACGGTCTGGCTTTGGTTCTTATGACCACACCCATTTTTTATCCCATAGTTATGCACCTGGGTTACGATCCCATCTGGTTTGGGGTTATTGTAGTTTTGGCCCTGGGTATGGGTGTTATCACTCCGCCGGTTGGAGCTAACGTTTATGTGGTTGCCGGGGTAGCCAAGGAGATGGACGTCATGGAAATTTTTAGCGGTGTCTGGCCTTACCTCTTAGCTATTATTGTTTGTTTGGTTTTGTTAATTATCTTTCCGCAGATTGCCCTCTTTCTGCCGGGACTAATATAAAGGAGACTTAAGATGATAAGAGTCAATGTAATTACTGATATCCTCCTCAACAACTCGAGAATTTTCGCCCAAGATATTGCCCTGGTTGAGATAAACCCTGAACTTAAGGAAATACAGGAAAAAGGCTGGAAGGAATTGGAACTGGTTGAACCTGGCAGTGGCGCTTCAGGCAGAAGGGAAATAAACTGGCGGGAATTTAATGAAATGAGTAACCGTATTGCCCATATGCTTCTGGAAAAGGGCATAAAAAAGGGTGATAAGGTGGCAATCCTTTTAATGAACTCCCTGGAATGGCTGCCTTTTTATTTTGGTGTTTTAAAAACTGGGGCCCTGGTTGTGCCTATGAACTATCGTTACACCTCTGAGGAAATAAAGTACTGCCTTAATCTTGCTGAAGCTGATGCCCTTATTTTTGGTGAGGAGTTTGTTCAAAGGATGGAAAAAATCCAGGCTTGTTTACCCAGGATAAAATCCTTTATCTTTATTGGTCAAAAAGCGCCCACATTTTCCTGTCATTATGATAAAATAATTGATAAATATTCTCATAAGGAAACAGGTATAGAAATAAGTCCTGAAGATGATGCAGCAATTTATTTTTCTTCTGGAACTACTGGTTTTCCAAAGGGAATTCTACATAATCATTCAAGTCTGCTTTCGGCTTGTTACACAGAAAATGAACACCATGGTCAGACCAAGGATGACATCTTCCTCTGCATTCCTCCTCTATATCATACTGGGGCAAAAATGCATTGGTTTGGATCATTTGTAGTGGGAGGCAAAGGGGTCCTTTTAAAGGGCGTTAAGCCTGAGTGGATAATTAAGACAGCCTCTGATGAAGGGGCTACTATTGTTTGGCTTTTAGTTCCCTGGGCCCAGGATATTTTGGATGAAATTGATAGAGGGACCATAAAACTTGAAGATTACAAACTGGATCAGTGGAGGCTTATGCACATTGGGGCTCAGCCAGTACCACCCAGCCTTATTCAGCGCTGGAAGAAGACTTTTCCAAACCACGACTATGACACCAACTATGGTTTAAGTGAGTCTATGGGACCAGGCTGTGTCCATCTGGGTATGGAAAACATCCACAAGGTAGGAGCCATTGGCAAAGCTGGCTTTGGCTGGCAGTTGAAGATTTCTGATGAAAATGGTCAGGAAGTCATTCAAGGTGATGTTGGCGAGCTTATGGTCAAGGGACCTGGAGTCATGAAGTGCTACTATAATGATCCTCAGGCTACAGCCCAGGTTCTTAAAGGGGATTGGCTCATGACTGGTGATATGGCCCGTATGGATGAGGATGGCTTTGTTCACCTGGTTGACAGGAAAAAGGATGTTATTATTTCAGGTGGTGAAAACCTTTATCCAGTTCAAATTGAAGATTTTTTAAGAAGGATGGACTGTATTAAGGATACGGCAGTAATTGGTATCTTTGATGCCCGTCTTGGCGAAATCGCAGCAGCAGTTATTGAAATAAAAGAAGGTTTTACTTGCACTAAAGAAGAAATATTTGCTTTTTGCGAAGATCTTCCCAGATATAAGAGGCCCAAAAAAATATTTTTTGACAAAATTCCCAGGAATCCAACCGGGAAAATTGAAAAATTGAAGGTCAGGGAAAAATATTGCGCTGATGATCTGGTAGATGTTCAGAACAAAATTTAGAACAAAGGGGCATGATTATGAAAAAACTGATGATTGGTAATGAAGCTATCGCCAGAGGAGCTTATGAAGCTGGTGTGAGAGTAGTTTCTTCCTATCCGGGTACACCTAGTACGGAAATTACAGAATTTATCTCTGCTTATGGTGATGTCTATTCAGAGTGGGCGCCTAATGAGAAGGTTGCTATGGAGGTTGCCATTGGGGCTTCAATTGGTGGGGCACGTGCTATGTGCGCGCAAAAACACGTAGGCCTGAACGTAGCAGCAGACCCTCTTTTTACGGCAGCTTATACAGGAGTAAACGGTGGCTTGGTAATTATCGTGGCTGATGATCCGGGGGCTCACAGCTCGCAAAATGAGCAGGATAGCAGGCACTATGCAAGGGCGGCCAAAATTCCTATGCTGGAGCCATCAGACAGCCAGGAATGTCTGGACTTTGTAAAGCTAGCTTTTTCAATCAGTGAGGAATTTGACACCCCAGTTCTAGTAAGGATAACTACCAGAGTTGCTCACTCACAAAGTATTGTTGAGTATGGCCAGAGGGAAGAAGTTCCCCTGAAAGAATATAAAAAAGATATTCCTAAGTATGTCATGATGCCAGCTATGGCCAGAAGAAAGAGAGTAGAGCTTGAAGATAAGCTGACCAGGTTGAGAGATTACTCCAATAAAAGTCCTTTGAACAAGATTGTTAATCCAGGCAAAAAAGAAGGACTGGTAACCTCAGGCATTTCTTGGCAATATTCCAGAGAAGCTCTGGGAGATCAGCTTTCTTATCTAAAGGTAGGCATGGTTTACCCGCTGCCAGACCAGCTCTTTAAGGATTTTTATGAAAGCGTGGAAAAACTTTATGTGATCGAAGAATTAGAACCATACATGGAAGAACATTTTAAAATTCTGGGTCTTAGTGATGTTAGCGGAAAAGATATTTTTCCGAACTATGGTGAATATACAGCTGGGATGATCAGCAATAAGATTTTGGGCACCAGCCTGCCAGAAAAGGTTGTCATTCAAGATGATGATGTGCCCGTTAGGCCACCAGTTCTTTGTCCGGGTTGTCCCCATAGAGGAACCTATTACGTTCTTAAAAATCTGGGGCTCAATGTTATGGGTGATATCGGATGCTACACTCTGGGAGCACTGGCACCACTTGAATCGCTGGACGTCTGCGTTTGCATGGGGGCCAGCATCGGCATGGCTCATGGAATGGAAAAGGCCAGAGGCCAGGAGTTTGCTCAAAAAACAGTGGCAGTTATTGGCGACTCAACCTTTATGCACTCGGGGATAACTGGCTTGATTGATATTGTCTATAACAAGGGAGTTTCCACAGTTTTAATTTTAGATAACTCTACAACCGGAATGACTGGGCACCAGGATAACCCTACGACCGGACTTACCATTAAGGGCCAGGAAGTTCCTCCAGTTGATTTGGTAAAACTGGTTGAGGCCCTGGGTATTAAGAGAGTCAGGGTTTGGGACCCATATGATTTTAGAGAGTTTACTAAGATTGTTCGCGAGGAGATAAAGGCGGAGGAGCCATCGGTAATTATCGCCCAAAGGCCTTGTGCCCTTCTTAAATCAGTAAAAGCTCAGCCGGCCTATCATATAGATCCGGATAAATGCACCTATTGCAAAGCTTGTCTGAGAATCGGTTGCCCATCCATTATCGATTTGGGTGACTCAGTAAGAATAGATGATGCTCTTTGTGTAGGCTGTGGCCTTTGCGCTTCTATCTGCCCCTTTGGAGCAATTGTAAGGGAGGAAGACTAAATGAAGGATATGAGTATTTTGATTGTGGGAGTTGGCGGCCAGGGTACCCTTCTTACCAGCAGGATTCTGGGCAATGTAGCCATGGAAGAGGGCTATGATGTGAAGATGAGTGAGTTGCATGGCATGGCTCAGAGAGGTGGATCGGTTGTTACCTATGTAAAGATGGGCCAGGAGGTTCACTCGCCAATAATTGAAGAACAGGAAGCAGATGTTATTTTGGCCTTTGAAGAGCTTGAGGCTCTAAGATGGAATAAATTTTTGAAAAAAGATGGAGTTATGGTTGTTAACAGCCAGCAAATTCCTCCCATGCCTGTCATAACAAGAAAGGCTGCCTATCCGGACAGGATAAAAGAAAAACTTCAAGGAGCCTACGAGACGACAGTTCTTATAAATGCTATTGATATGGCAAAGGAACTGGGTAATGTAAAGGTGTTAAATGTTATTATGCTGGGTAAGATAGCTAGAATTTTGGAAATGGATAAAGAAGTCTTTTTAAAGGCTATTGAAAAATCTGTTCCAGAGAAACTTATTGACTTAAACAGAAAGGCTTTTGCTGCGGGTTACGATAGCTAAAAGAAGAGGAGTGGAAGCATGCATATTTGGAATCCTATGTTTGAATCTATGGACAGAGAGACAATGCGCCAGATTCAAAGTGAAAGACTGGTGGCTACTGTAGACAGGGTTTATCATAATGTTCCCTTTTACAGGCAAAAAATGCAGGAAAAAGGAATTTTACCAGGTGACATTAAAAGTGTTGACGATTTAAAACACCTTCCTTTTACTGATAAGCAAGATTTGCGGGATAACTACCCTTATGGGCTTTTTGCAGTTCCTATGAGTGAGATTATCAGAATTCATGCTTCCAGCGGTACAACTGGCAAGCAAACAGTTGTTGGCTACACCAGGAGAGACCTGGATACCTGGTCTGAAGTTATGGCCAGAACTCTGACAGCAGCAGAAATTGACAGGAATTCTTTTTTACAGATTGCATATGGATACGGCCTCTTTACGGGTGGTCTGGGGATCCACTATGGGGCTGAAAAAGTTTGTGCCTCAGTTATTCCTATTTCTGGTGGCAATACCAAGAGCCAGTTGCAGGTAATGGAAGACTTTGGAACAACCAATATAGCATGTACTCCATCCTATGCCCTTTACCTGGCTGAGGAAATAGAGGAAAAAGGAATAGACAGGAGCAAGCTGAAGCTTAGGACAGGTATTTTTGGTGCTGAGCCCTGGACAGAAAACATGAGAAAAGAGCTGGAAGAAAGGCTGGGCATCAAGGCCATGGATATTTATGGTTTATCTGAAATTATCGGGCCTGGGGTTGCCTTTGAATGTATGGAAAGAAGTGGCCTGCATATTTCTGAAGACCATTTTATTCCAGAAATTATCGATCCGCTTACTGGTCAGCAACTGCCTGAGGGTTCTGAGGGTGAAATTGTTTTTACCACAGTGACCAAAGAAGGCCTGCCTCTTTTGAGATACAGGACTCATGATATTTCCACCCTTTCCTTTGATAAATGCGCTTGTGGCAGATCTTTGGTCAGAATGTCCAAGGTTACAGGCAGGACTGACGATATGCTTATTATCAGAGGTGTTAATATCTTCCCATCACAAATTGAGAGTGTGCTTTTAGAAACATCATCTGTGGCTCCTCACTATCAGTTGATTGTAGACAGAGATGGCCAGCTTGATGTTCTGGAAGTTCTTGTAGAAATGTCGCCAGAACTCTTCTCTGACGAGGTTAGAAAACTTGAAATTATTGAAAGTGACATTAAAAGAGAAATTCAGTCTACTTTGGGAATTAGCGTAAAAGTAAGACTTGTAGAACCAAAAACAATTGCCAGAAGTGAAGGCAAGGCAGTTAGAGTTATAGATAAGAGAAAGTTTTAAGGGGGTAGGTAAGATGCTGGTTAAGCAAATATCTGTTTTTATTGAAAATAAGGCTGGCAGGTTGGCTTCTGTTACAAGTGCCCTTGCTGCTCAAGGCATTGATACCCGGGCTCTTTCACTGGCCGACACTACCAATTTTGGCGTTTTGCGCTTGATTGTAGATCAGCCGGAAAAAGCTCTTGAGGTTTTAAAGGAAGACAATTACGCAGTTTCCACCACAGATGTGGTTGCAGTAATGGTTCCTGATGTGCCAGGTGGATTGGCCAAGGTACTAGATAAATTTACTGAGCTTAATATTGATATTGAGTATATGTATGCTTTTATTGGTAAAGAGTCTGAGAAGGCTATTGTTATTTTAAGAATTGACAAGCCTGAGGAAGCGCTAAAAAGATTACTTGAGGCAGGTATAGAAACCTTGCCTGCCGAGCATCTTTATAACATGTAAGTAAGAGATAAGAAAAAAAGATAAAAAAAGTGGACGCATTTATTTATGGTCAAGAAAATGACCTGAATATGCGTCCTTTTTGTTCGACTCATAGTAATTTCTGTGCTAAAATTAGTTCATCTTATAAGTAAAAAAGGGAGATTAATGATGGGCTTTTTGCTGAAAGAAAAAAATAGAATTATTTGCCTTATTATCCTTCTCTCATTTTGTTTTTCACTTATCCCATCTACGGCTCTTTCCTATAAAAAGAAGGAAGAAATCCTTTTTATCAGTTCCTATAATGGCTCTTTTCCTACCTGGTACAATCAATTAAATGGAATAAAGTCAGTTTTAAAAAATGATTATATTATTGATGTTGAAGTTATGGACGTTAAAAGATTTTCTGACGATGAATATCTGGAAATCTTAGATGATCTTTTCCGTTATAAGTATCTTGAACGCAAAAAACCTAATGCACTTATTGTTGCAGATGATTACGCCTACAACTACGTACTTTCCAACCAAGATCTTTTCCCCTCAAATATTCCTATTATTTTTATTGGCGTCAACACCATAGAAAATGCTATAAGGGCTGATGAAATCCCTAACATAACAGGTTTTGTGGAAGCCCACTCTATGAAAGATACAGTTGGTATTGCCATAAAATTAACCCCAAATGCAAAAAGGCTTCTTATTATTGTTGATGATACTGAAACAGGCCAGGGCCAGTTTTCTAATTTCAACAAGATAAGAGAGGACTTTGAAGAAATGATAGAGATTCATCCTATTCTTATGAAGGATTATTCTTTTGCTGAATTAGAAGATTTACTAAAAAAACTGACTAAGCAAGACGTTTTGATTCTCCTTTCCGCCAATCTTGATAAAAATGGTCAGCGGATCAATTTTAATGATGTGGTTGATTTAATCAATAATAACGTTAACATTCCTGTTTACCATCTTTGGGAGTACGGGGTGGGTGATGGTTTAGCTGGCGGTAGGCTTATTTCTCATTATAATTATGGAGTTCAGGCAGCAGAGCTATTGAAAAATGTTCTGACTGGCAAGACCAAGATAGAAAATGTTAAGGTGGTTCGCGAAAGCCAAAACAGCTATATCTTTGATGATAGAATCATAGAAAAATACGATTTAGACAGAAATTTATTGCCAGTAAGCACAAAATTAATCAATAAACAGGAATCAACAGCAGAGGCCAGGGCAAGATATTCTTCAGTCACAGCTCCTTATCTGGCAGCTATGCTTTTCCTTTTCTTTTTAACTATAGGTCTTCTGACTAATATAAGGGAAAAGAACAGGTATGCTTCCCAGCTCAGGGAGATTGCTTTTTCAGATAAATTAACAGGCCTGCCTAACAGGATTTCCTTGAAAAATGAACTTAATAATCAAATTAATCAGGGGGTATTTGGAGCCTTGATTGTCTTTGATATTGATAACTTTAAAAATATAAATGATACCTATGGCCACTCCATTGGCGATGAGGTTGTAGTGGAAGCCGGTAATATCTTAAAGAAAAATTTAGGTAAAGAAAACTTCCTGGCCAAGACAGATGGTGATGAGTTTACTATTCTCTATCGTCACAAAACAGATAGAAATGAGATAAGACGGTATGTTTCTGGGCTCTTAGACCAGATAAACCAAAGGATTATTATTCCTTCGGGCTCATTTTATATAACTTTTTCGGTGGGCGTGGCCATCTACCCTATCGATGGGATAAATTACGAAAGTATTTTTATGAATGCCGAAACGGCCCTCTATAAGGCCAAAAGTTTAGGTAAGAACCTTTTAGTTTTTTATGAGGAAGATTTTAACAGGGATCTTAAGGAAGAACTGACCATCCAATATGAACTTATGGATGCCCTAAAAAAAGATGAGTTTTCCCTCCACTTCCAGCCACAATATATTATTTCGGAGAACAGGATTGACCACTACGAGGCTCTGCTTAGATGGAATTCGGCAAAACTGGGTTCAGTTCCACCAGATCGCTTTATTAGAGTTGCTGAAGAAATGGGCTTAATAACAGACTTGGGCAAATTCGTCCTTGAAGAAAGTTGTAATTTTATAAATTATATGGCTCAAAAGGGCAAAAATATCGGAGTTTCTGTTAATGTCAGTGCAGTCGAATTGAACAGGGAAGACTACGTTTCTGGAGTAATGAAAATTATTGGAAAGAGTGGGGTTGATCCCTCGCAAATAGGTTTAGAACTCACAGAAAGCATCTTTGTCAGCAACATTATTAAGACCCAAAGAATATTGGAGATTATGTCAGACTATGGAGTTAACATCCTTTTGGACGACTTTGGTACAGGCTATTCTTCACTTAACTATCTTCGCAACTTACCAGTTAATACTCTGAAAATAGATAAGAGTTTTATTGATAAAATTCAGGAGTCTGACAAAGACAGGATAATGGTCAGGGCTATTATTGATATTGCCCAAGCTAATGGCATGAAAATTGTAGCTGAGGGTGTAGAAAAAGAAGATCAGCTGGAGATTCTTAGAGAGATGAAATGTGATGCCATTCAGGGTTATCTTATTTCCAGGCCTTTACCCCTGGATAAAATAGAAGAACAAGTGGAACAAGCTATAAAGCTTAGAGAGGGGAGAATAAATTGAACTTAACTAAGAGGAAAGTTTGGATGATTATTTTACTGGCGGGGCTTATTTTTTGTCTGGCTGCTTGTGGGTCCGCAGGGTCAGGTAAGGCTGATAATCCTTTAAATCCTGATAAGCCAGTGACTGTTACCCTTTGGCATTATAATAATGCCTACAACAAGGAGATTTTTGACCAACTGGTATCTATATACAATGAAACAGAAGGAATGGAAAAAGGCATTGTTATTGAAGCCACTTCTTACGGTGGTGTTCAGCAACTGGCTGAAAATGTCTATAACTCAGCCTCCAAGGGCCTGGGCGCCAGCCCAATGCCTGATATTTTTGCAACCTATGCTGATAATGCCATCAGGATTAATGAGTTGCTTCCTTTGGTTACCTTAGATCAGTATTTTTCAGATAAGGAACTTGCGGTTTTTAGAAAAGAATTTCTCGAGGAAGGAGATTTTCTTGCTGATGGTAAGTACAGAATCTTGCCGGTTGCCAAATCTACAGAAAATCTTTTTGTAAATAAAACCTTTTGGGATAAATTTGCTGAAGAAAGCGGAGCTGACATAGCAGACCTTGCCACCTGGGAAGGGATAGCAGCTACAGCAGAAAAATATTACCAGCATACGGGCAAGGGTTTTTTAGGTATAGATGCCTGGGCGAATTTTATGATAGTGGGCTCTGTGCAGGATGGACAGGAGATTTATAAATTTAATCCAGAAGATCAAAGCGGGCAATTAAACTTTAATGAAGCCTTCGCCCAAAAAGTTTGGGATTATGCTTACAGTCAATATTTAAAGGGTCACTTTGTTAAAGAAGGGCGTTTCAGCTCTGATGATGCCAAGACCGGAGCAGTAATTGCCTATGTAGGCTCTACTGCAGGGGCGGCCTATTTCCCTAAAGAAGTAACTTTAAGTGAAAATGAAATTTTTGAGGTAGAGGCAATGGCACTGCCATATCCAGTTTTTGAAGATGGACATCCTTATGTAATCCAACAGGGGGCAGGTATGTGCATTGCTCCAAGTGATCATCAACATGAATATGCAGCTGCCGAGTTTTTAAAATGGTTTACTAAACCGGAACAGAATCTTTTCTTTGCAGTTTCAACAGGCTATCTGCCCGTAACCAATGAAGCCCTTGCAGAAGATGTTTTACTTAATTATCTGGAGGAATCTGGCAAAGATTTGCCTGGTGTAAGATCAAGTTTGAAGACAAGCTCGCAAATGCTTGAGACCTATACTCTTTATAACAACAAGCCTTTTAGAGGAAGTTTGGAAACAAGAAATATGATGGATGATAATCTTCTTAAAAAAAGAGACCTTTTTACTATAAGAGATTTTGAAAAATGGTATAATGATTTTAAT
>CAZUPR010000035.1:0-15224 GCA_964622305.1 uncultured Eubacteriales bacterium | reverse complement strand
ATAAACACATAAATAACGCATAAATATTCAGTAATAACGTAGGAAAGAGGGGCACTCAGTATAAGAGTGCTCCTTTTTTATTTGTTGGCAATGGAGCGGATCGAATACATGGAGCGAGAGCGAAGGTGTGGTTGGGCCAATTTGTCCTCTGGTGATATTTGATGTCAGGCGGGGAAGGATTAGTGTTTTCTGTCACTTCTGCCAGGCTTGGTAAAAATCAAGCTGTAAGTATAGAAGTCTTGGCTGCCTAATATTACGTTTTTTAATGCCATTTCTTATAAGCTAATATTTCCTGGAAACCACTATTCTGTTATAATTGTAATATCAAATAAATATTTAAAAAAGAACGAGGGGGAAATTAAATGTCTAAAGAGAATTTGAGTCCATTAGAAAATGCACAAAAGCAAGTTAGCGAAGCTTGCCAAGCTCTAAATTTAGCGCCGGAAGTGTTTGAGTTATTAAAGGAACCTTTGAGGGTTATAGAAGTATCTATCCCAGTAAAAATGGATGATGGTTCTACAAAAGTATTTAAGGGCTATAGGTCTATGCATAACGATGCAGTGGGACCAGGCAAAGGAGGAATTAGATTTCATCCTGGCGTAAACCTAGAAGAGGTAAAAGCCCTGTCTATTTGGATGACATTTAAATGTTGCGTCACTGGTATCCCTTATGGTGGAGCAAAAGGCGGCGTTACTGTAGATCCTTCAGAGCTTTCACAAGGAGAGTTGGAAAGATTATCCAGAGGATATGTTCAAGGAATATATAAATATTTAGGAGAGAAAATAGATGTTCCTGCTCCTGACGTTAATACTAATGGACAAATAATGTCCTGGATGGTAGATGAGTTTAGCAAAATAAAAGGGGAGCAAAACCTAGGTGTTATTACAGGAAAACCAGTGGGCTTTGGCGGATCAAAGGGTAGGACTGAGGCTACAGGACTTGGCGTAGCAGTTATAGTTGCTGAGGCTGCAAAAAAATATGGAATAGATATTAAAAAGGCAAGAGTAGCCGTACAAGGTTTTGGTAACGTCGGAAGTTTTGCTGTTAAAAATGTTCAAGACCAGGGTGCTACCATTGTGGCTATAGGGGAATGGGACAAAGAAATAGGAACCTATGCCCTTTATAATGAAGAAGGATTAGATTTTTACGACTTATCTGACTATAAAAAGGAAACTGGCACTATAAAAGATTATCCTAAAGCGAAAGTTATTACTTTAGATGAATTCTGGAAATTAGATGTAGATGTATTGATACCAGCTGCTTTAGAAAATGCCATTACTGAAAAGGAAGCAGACTTGATTAATGCAAAACTTATCTGTGAAGCCGCAAATGGACCGATCACAGTAAATGCCGATGCAATTCTTAATAAGAGGGGAATTCCAGTAACACCAGATATCCTTACCAATGCTGGTGGAGTTACAGTTTCTTATTTCGAATGGGTGCAAAACTTGTACGGCTACTATTGGGACGAAGAAGAAGTTATAGAAAAAGAAAAAATAGCCATGGTAAATGCCTTCAACAATATTTGGGGAATAGTTGAAGAATACAAGGTTCCTTTTAGAAAAGCAGCTTATATGTTTTCCATTAAGAAGGTAGCAGAAACCATGAAATTAAGAGGATGGTATTAAAAGTCAGACAAAAGGGACGCAACATTCTGTCTGAATACGCATAAAGGGGGGCACTCTATTAAGAAGAGGGTGCTCCTCTTTCTTTTGCCTAAGGGGTTGACTAACCAGAATATGGGGTAAGAAACCTGTATAACTACAGTAAAGTATTAGGAGGTAAAGCACATGAAAAAACAGATCTTGTTTTTGCTCCTTTTGTCAGCTTTTCTTTTGTCTTCTTGTAACAGCAACTTGCCTGGGAAAGAAGCTAAAGAGGAATTGGCCTATCAAGGTGCACCCAATGAATATAAGCTCATTTTGGATGATTTTCGCCTTTTCTCTGAGCACATGCGCAGTGATCAACCCTTTGACGATGACTTTGAAAAAATCGGTTTTCTAGAATATCCCTATCCTAGTGATCAGGAGTTAGCTTATGCTGTTATTGATATCAATAAGGATGAAATCCCAGAATTGTTGCTGGGAACTATGGAGGGACTACAAAAGGCCGCCCCCAATGCAATTTTCACTTTAAAAGATGGCGATCCAGTCCTGCTAACATCTTTCTGGAGCCGTAACACCGGGGTGCTTGCTGCCGATGGAACCATCTACAACATTGGCTCTGGAGGTGCATCTCACACATACTTATGGTCTTTTGTTTTAGATAAAAAGGCCGACACTTTAACTCAACTGACCGACATCCACTCAGACTACGCAGTATATGAGGAAAAACCTTTTTATATTCAGGTAGTGGGTGATCAAGATCATAACATCACAGAAGAAGAATTTTGGGACTTTTATGAAGAATACGACAACCCACCAGAAAAAATGGAGCTGACAATTATCCCTATCAATGGAGAATCTAAATAAGGAGGAAACAAAAAATGCTAAAAGATAAGGTTGCAGTAGTTACAGGCGGAACCCGGGGGATAGGATTTGCCATAGTAAAAAAATACTTAGAGAACGGTGCAAAAGTGATCCTCTTTGGTTCAAGACAAGAAACAGCAGACAGGGCCGTAAAGTTATTGAAGGAAGAAAATCCCTCTTGGCCAGTGGAAGGAATGGCCCCCAATTTAATTGATGGGTCTGAACTGGCAGAAACGATTAATCAGATAGCAAGAGATTACGGAAGAATCGATATTTTAGTAAACAACGCCGGGATAAGCCAGTCGACTAGTATTTACGACTATAAACCTGGCGAGTTTAGCGAAGCCATGGATATTAATGTTAAGGCAATTTTTAATGCAATCCAGCCCACAGTTAAAATTATGAAGGAACAGGGCGGAGGCTGTATTATTAACACAAGCTCCATGGTAAGTTTTTCTGGCCAGTCCAGTGGCGTGGGATATCCTACCAGCAAATATGCGGTTAATGGAATGACTCAATCCCTGGCAAGAGAATTGGGTCCAGATAATATACGCATCAATGCAGTTGCCCCAGGTGTAATCCAGACAGATATGGTCGATGCTTTGCCCGATGAGGTAAAAGCCTATCTTTTAACTAAAATTCCCCTTCAAAGAATAGGAACACCAGATGATATCGCAAATGCCTTCCTCTATCTAGCAAGCGATATGGCCAGCTACGTCACAGGAGAAATATTGTCAGTAGACGGAGCCGCAAGAGTCTAAATCAAACAAAAGGGACGCAACATTCTGTCTGAAAATGAATAAAGATACGTAAATGTGTGTAAACACACAAGTTGAAGCCCTGTTACCTTCATAAGAAGGCAGCAGGGCTTTTTGCATGCCCATAAAAACTCACAAAACTTTATTGACATACTGTTCAGCACTGTTATATACTGTTTTACATAGAAAGGGGGATTAGAAATTTGAGGATAATAATTTCCAATAATAGCAGCACTCCTATCTACGAACAAATTATGGATGCCATAAAAAAAGAGATAGTAACTGGGGGACTTAAAAATGGCCAAAAATTGCCATCGGTCAGGTCACTCTCCAGGGATTTAAAAATCTCCATCTTGACTGTAAAAAAAGCTTATGACCAATTGGGCGAGGAAGGCTTTATTGAAACCCGTCAGGGGCTGGGCTCTTTCGTCCTTGAAGAAAATTCTCTTTTGAAAGAAGAGGAAAAAAACAAGGCCCTGGAAGAAAAGATTTTGGAAATAGTTAAAATTGCCAAATCTCTAAAAATCCCCCCCAAAGACCTCTTTGATTTAATAAATTTTATATATGAAGGTGATTTGGATGACTAACAAGATTGTTTTAAAAAATCTTAAAAAAGAATATGAGAATTTCCAGCTGGGCGAGCTTTCCTTTGCTATTCCCAAGGGATATATCACTGGTTTTATCGGCAAAAATGGCCAAGGCAAGACAACTACCATCAAATCGATTCTCTCTTTTATAAATTTTTCAGGTCAAATTTTAGTGGACGGTTTCTCCACTTGTGAGTCAGATTTCCTTCAAAAAACTGGGATAGTTATGGATGAACCATTTTTGGCCAAGGACTGGAATATGATCATTGTTAATAAAGCTATGTCTGTAGGCTACGATAACTGGGATAGTGATCAGTTTTTCAACTTTTTAAAAAGGTTCAATATTCCTCTAAGTGCAAAAGTATCCGGTCTTTCAAGGGGGATGAAAACAAAATTAATGCTTTCAATAGCCTTATCTCATAAAGCAAATTTACTTATTTTAGATGAGCCAACCAGTGGTTTAGACCCTGGTATGCGTGACGAATTTGCAGATATTATCCAGGAATTTGTTGAAGATGAAGAAAACACCGTCCTTTTTTCTACCCATATAACCCAAGACCTGGAATCAATCGCAGACTATATTGTCTTTATTGACGAAGGAAAATTGATAGATTTCAAAAGTAAAGACGATTTTTTGGTCAGCTACAAAGTTGTAAAGGGCAGCCCTGAGGAAATGGCAGAGCTTGATAAGCATCTAATCCTGGGTAATAAGATGAACTCAGTTGTTTGTGAGGCTTTAATAAAAGCTACTAATATAGATAAAGTTCCAGAAAACTTACTCATCCAAGATGCCAGCATCGAAAAGATTATGGTTTTATTTGGGAGGCAAAACAATGACAGATATTAATAAAATAATCAAGATAGATATCTTATCCATACGCCCATACCTAACCCTGAAAAATCTAATCATAATTCTACTTATGGGAATCCTGTATCCACTATTTGTTGGCAATATATATACAATTTTTGGCGTAACCCAGGTTTTTGCCATTATATTCTGCTCATATCCATTTCTAGTTGGCGAAGATTCCGGTATTGATGCTCTCTACGCAGCCTTTGGGATTCAAAGAAAAAATGTTGTTTACGGCAGGTACCTGTGGAGCAACTTAGTTGTCCTGATTTGTTTGCTTATAGCTCTTGTTTTTTCAGCAATCGTTGCACCTTTTCTTAAGGAGACAATTACTTTTAAAGAGTTATTATACGCAATTCCCTTGGTCATCATTATGAGCAACTTAATTATTGCCAGCCAGTATCCCTTTTATTTTAAATATGGCTATGCGAAATCAAAATTAATTATGTCGATATTGTTTTTTTCAATAGCTATTTTAGCGGCTTTTGCAAGCTTTCTCTTGTCTTTTTCCAAAGGGTTTTTTATCAGGCACCTTGGCTTTTTTTATAGCAATGTCTACCTGCTTATTTTTGCCTCTCTTTTGCTTTGCGGGCTCTTGTATTTTATTTCAATAAAAGCTTCTATCAAAGCCTACCAAGCTCGCGATCTCATAATGTAAAATTAATTCTGGAAGGAATAACAGTTGATTTTGGGCAAAATACAAACACTGGTAAAGGCTCGGCAAGTCTAAGTGAAGTAAAGGCGACAGCGACAGAAGAAGAAAATGGGCTCAGGCTCCCTTCTATATGGGTGCCACAGAAGGTGCTGCACAACCCAGTAATATAGAAAGAGGACTCTCACTCATAAGATGTTGGCAGCACTTTGAATATTAAACTTCCCGATGCCGATGCAAATAATGATGTAAAAGATGATGCAAAAGATATTTTAATTGGTTCGGCTAAGGTTACAATGAACGGCCAAGGTGCCAGGCTTATAGCTCTTAAGGCTGACAAGGATGAACTTAAAAAGCTTCCGGATGCATCTGATATTAAAGTTGAATGTAAAGGCGCCCAGGTGACAGTCTTATCCGCCAGAGGAAGAGAAGTAACAACAGTTGTAGTTTTTGAACATGAATTTGGTGATGGCGACTATTATAAAATTACCACAAGTAATAATGCCTCAGACAGCAAATATATTAATGGCAGTTACTTTGTCCGCAAAAATAGTAAGTAAACTATACAAACATTCCTTTTAGATGTTATGATATTCAGGGTACTTTTGAATATTACATAAGAAAGGAATGTTTTTTTTGATTTATAATTTTGACGAAATAATTGACAGGAAAAATTCAGATTCCCACAAGTGGGCTTGTTTGGAGGAGCTTTATGGTGATGACCAGGTTCTGCCCATGTGGATTGCTGATATGGACTTCAAGGCCCCCAAAGAAGTCATCGATGCTCTGAGAGAGAGAGTAGATCATGGGGTTTTTGGCTACATAAAAAAATCAGATTCCTTTTATGATGCAATTATAAACTGGGTTAAAAGGAGATTTAACTGGGATATCAAAAAAGAGTGGATTCTTTTTACCCCAGGCGTTGTGGCAGGCTTTAATATCGGCGTCAGGGAATTAACAAAGGAAGGCGATTCTGTTTTAGTTCAACCTCCAGTTTATCCGCCATTTTTTAGGGTTCTGGAAAATAATAAGAGACTTGCTAATGAAAATCCCTTGATTCATGATGGCCAGAAATTTACCATGGACTTTGATCAGCTGGAAAAAACTATCGGAAAGAGCAAGGTCTTCATGTTTTGTAACCCTCACAATCCAGTTGGCAGAGTTTGGACCAGGGAAGAGTTAGAAAGGCTGGGGCAGCTTTGCATAGACAATGATATCATCATCATTTCAGACGAAATTCACTCAGATTTTGTTTTAAAAGATAAGGTCCACACTCCTATGGCAAGAATTTCCAAGGAGATAGAGGACAGGACCATCACCCTCATGGCCCCATCAAAGACCTTTAATATTGCAGGTTTGGTAACATCGGTGGCTATAATTCCTAACGATGAGCTAAGAGAAGTTTATACTAAGGCCATTGAAGCTATGGAGATAGATTCTACCTCGGTTTTTGGCGCCTTGGCCCTGGAAGTTGCCTACAATCAAGGGGAAGAATGGCTGGAGCAGGTCCTTCTTTATATTGAAGATAACATGGACTACGCCCTGGACTACATCAAAAAAAATATTCCTCAAATTAAGGTTGATAAGCCCGACGGAACCTTTTTACTCTGGCTGGATTTCAATCAAATTGATAAAACTGCTGATGAGATCGAAGAAGCCCTTCTCAAGGTTGGCAAGGTCGCTCTAAACGACGGCCGTCCCTATGGTAAAGGAGGAGACAAATTCTTCCGCTTCAACGTCGGCTGCCCCCGCGCCACCCTGGAAGAAGGCCTCAAAAGAATCCAAAAAGCCGTAAACTCCCTTTAACATCTGGGGACGCAACATTTTATCTGAAAATGTATAAATATGCATAATCTATCTGAAAAAATTCGAGTAAAAAATCAATACTAGCTGGGCAAACAAAAGAAGCGGCATTCCAAAAACGAAAGCAGGCTTCTTTGTTTTATGCCTGAAAATATACATAGCCAACAAAGCGCCGATCGAGCCACCTAGTATCGATAAAATAAAAAGGGTGGATTCTTTAATTCGCCGAGCCCTTCTTTTGGCCTTGGATTTATCGGCAGCAAAAATTATAAAAGTTACTATATTGATTGCCAGCAGATAGAATGGCAGAAAATCTTTAAGTAATTTCAAATCAAACATTAGCATCACCCTTCTTGCAATTATATCAAATGGAAACCATTTTGGTGTTATGATTAACAATCAAACGAACAAGATAAAGCGATAATTATAGGGACGGACAAATTGTATTTGGTCTTGATGACGATGGGCAAATTAAAGGTCTATCATCAGTTGAGGAAAAAAAATTGAGTATCGAAAACATGATTAATGATTCCATTGAGCCTCAGCCAAAATTCAAATTAAATATAAAAGAAATTGCAGGCAAAAAACTTATCTTTTTAGAGGTCTTTAAGGGAATGGATACACCTTATTACTACAAGGGCAAGGCCTATAAGAGATCAGATACATCTACAGTAGAGGTGGATCGCCTGGAATTAAACCGTTTGGCCCTTGAAGGTTTGAATTTAGATTATGAGGGAACCAAATCAAGAAGACAAGATTTAGATTTTATAGTTCTGGAAGGAAAATTAAAAAATGTTGCAGGAATAGAAAAGCTCTCTATTGAAATATTAAAGACCTTAAAATTATATGATAAAGATGGCTATTATAATATGGCAGCTGAACTTTTTGCCGATGAAAATGATAATAATCTATCAGGTGTAGATATAGTCAGATTTGGCAAAAATATAAATCAAATACTCGACAAGGTTATGGGATATAAGTGCACATATACAAATTGCAATGTACGATGATAGAGTAGAAATAAGTTCCCCCGGTGGCTTACCTCAAGGGCTCACTATCGAGGATTATTTGCATGAACAAGTATCAATTTTAAGAAACCCAATCATATCCGGAGTATTTTATAGACTTGATCTTATTGAACAATTTGGAACTGGGGTAAGGAAAATATATAAAACCTATGAAGATAGCATTACAAAGCCTAAGTTTAAAATTAGTGAGAACTTTATCAGGGTTGTCCTCCCAGTATTGGATAAAGACAACCACAGTTTATCAAAAGACGAAAAAGTAATTTACCGTTTGCTGGAAGATGAAGAAGAGCTAAACAGGAATGAGTTAGATATTCAATCAGGTTTTAATAAATCTAAAACCCTAAGAGTCCTTAATAATTTATTGGAAAAGGATTTTATAATAAAAGAGGGAAGCGGGCCAGGAACATCTTACAGTATAAAAAAAATAAAAAAAAATAATGAATAAAAATAAGGAGGTTGATGGAAATGAAGGCTTTACTAGTAATTGACATGTTAAAGGACTTTATTGATGAGGGGGCAATCCTGGAAACTGGAGCTGCTGGCAGGGAAATAGTTCCTTTTATCAAAACAAAAATTGAGGAGTACAGAGCGGAGGGAAATCCAATCATCTATATTTGTGACAGCCACGAGCCAGACGATAAAGAGTTTCTTATGTTTCCATCGCACTCACTGGCAGGTTCCGAAGGCGGTCAGATTATTGATGAACTTGCCCCACTTGAAGGCGATAAGATTATAAAAAAAAGGCGTTACAGTGCTTTTTATGGGACAGATTTGGATCTTTACTTAAGGGAAAAGGGAATCTTGGACATCTCCCTGGTAGGAGTGAACACAAATATCTGTGTCCTTTATAGTGCCGCCGATGCCAGAAATATCAACTATAATGTGACGGTTTATAAGGATGGAGTGGCCTCATTTAACCCTGATGCCCATAAGTTTGCCCTTGAAGAAATGAAAAACACCTTGGGTTGTCAAGTCATCTGATCTGGAATATGAAAGCAAAAAAATGGGTATAGTATAGTTATATACTTGGGGGTGTTTGAAAGTGAAAAATATTTTAACTAGTCCCTTTTTAATTCTCATTTTGGTAATCGGTCTCACAGTTTTACTTGCTTCTTGTCAGCGAGCTGACAGTCAGGGAGGGGAAAATAGTATGTTTAAAGATGTATTAATATCTACCACTTGGCCGGGCTTAAATATCGAGCTACCGGGCTACAATGGCCCTGTTAAAGATAAACTGGGTGTAGACCTAAACCTGACTTTTAAAGAAAATGGTAAAGCTATTCTGAAAAAGGGCGATCAGGATCTTAATCTTAAGTGGAAAATTAAAGATGACACTCTTTATCTTACTGGCAGTGGCATAAAGGCTGAGGCTAGTCTGGAGGCTAACTGGTCCAGCAAGGAACTAGAAAATTTTTACCTGATGGATATCGATAACTACCCAGTTTGGTTCTATAGCCAGGCCTATCTTGATACTCTTGATGATAAATTAAAGAAAATTAAAGAAAAGGATGCCAAAGACCTTGCAGAATGGATGGATAATTCTGATGTTGATTTGTCCACTGCTAGTCTGGAATTTGCCGAAAGATTGAAAACCTACAAATTTGAAAAATTTACTCCAGTCAGCTTGGCAAATGATAAGGAAAAAGAAGAGTTTATTAAGGAGTATTTTAAGCCTTTACTAACTTTAGGCTTGGAAAAAACATCCTGGGACTATTTCTATAGAGATGGTGGAGATAAACTCTTAGATGCTTATGAGCTCTATGTTTTTAACCAGGAACTGGATCCATCAGAACGCAAGGCAAGGGCAGGCCAGGAGGAGTTTGTGCCCTATGAAGATATAGAAAAATATATAGGCAGCCGTTTGGCTACTTATTCAGATCCCTACAAATACGAATTACAAGACATGCTAATGGCTAGTGAGCGTTATAGCCAGCAATACCATAGTTTAAAAATGCAAATAAAGGAAGAAGGACCAGCAGTTTTTGATGCTGAGCTTTTGGAAGCATGGTATCATGAACAATTTGGTGGAGTGCGGGTGCTCCATATGTTCTATCCCGAAACTAAGCAGCATGCCTGGTTTTTAGTAGAGTACAATTCAATAAGTGATACACCATATTACAAGGCTGCTTCTGTAAGTGATTAAGAATCATTACAAATCAACCGATACATATATGGAGTGGGTGATTTATGTGATGATAAATATGACTTTAAATAAAAATATAAAAAACAATCAAAAAGGCATGACCCTGATTGAATTACTGGTGGTTATTTCTATAATCGCTATTCTTTCAGCAGTCCTGATGCCCAATCTTTTTGCTGCCATTGACAGGGCAAAAGAAGCAAGAGATATTGCTAATCAAATGGGAAAAGAAGTATATTCGCCCAGTTATCAACGCTATAGTATTGAAGGAGTAAATATTCCAAATTCAAGTGTAACTTATATAACAGTTAATGATAAAGGAATATATCACGGAGCTGATCATGTTCGGCAAGACCATGGTGAAGAGATTGCAGCTTTGTTTGGCTATGATATACCAGCAAAATCACAAAATGATAATGTTAATATTTATTGGGATGCTACTAGTGCCGGCTCCGCAACATTGGAAAGTGGTAGATATGTATTTATAGGGCATCTTCGTGTTCTCATTTTTGAATTTTAAGTATTGATTTAAGAAAACTAAAGTCATCATCAAGTCCTGGTCTAAAATTGGCCAGGACTTTTTTAATCTTCTTTATTATACAAATACATATAGTATAATGATTCTAATAGGATAGAGGGGGCGGACTTATGGAATACGCTAAGTTAATTTTATGGGCTCTTACAATAGCCCTGCCTGTTCTTGGAGTTTTGGCTGCAAGAAACAAAATAAGAGAACTATCCAGATTATTGTTTGGGACCTCAGATTTTATCAAGGGTTTAAAAGCTCTGGAGGAAGAAAATTATAATACCCCGATATCAGTATCAGGTGGGACAACTCTTTATTTACCCAGGATAAAAAAAGATTTTCCGGACTTTGAGTTTAATGTAATTTCTAAAAAAGTTGAACAATTTTTTCATATATATTTTGAAGCTCTAGAGAAACAGTCTATCCTGTCCTTGCAAAAAATAGAAAATACAGAAGCGGTTGAGAGTAAAGTTCAATTTGAAATTGATGATCTCATAACTTTAGAGGAAAGGATAAATATAGATAAAATTAAATTTAATGGAATTTCTATTTGGAACTATGTGAAATCTAAAGAAGTAGCTACAATAAATTTCCAGGTTTCTCTGGGCTATAAATATATAAAAGAAAGTCCAAAGAAGAGAGAGTCGGGGGTAGCTCAGGTTAAGTATAGTTTGGATATGAGCTATTTATTTGAAGACTACAGCAAGGAAAATTTTGCCTTGACCTGCCAAAGTTGTGGTGGCCCTATTAAAGATACCCAGACCTTTTGCGAATTTTGTGGGGCAGGCTTGGTAAGAAATATAGAAATGGCCTGGAGAATTTCAGGATTTAGTGAGATGAATAAATACAACTGGCCTGATAAGTAATTTACATTTAACATTTGGGGACGCAACATTCTGTTCGGACAGAATGTTGCGTCCCCAAATGCAAAAAGGAGAAAGAGAACCTTATGCAACGTAGACAAGAAATATATGACGGGATGAAGACTGCTTATATTAATCAGGCACACCCTTCTAATTTAGCTTACAGACCGCAGTTTATATCAAATGACTATAAGGAAGGTAGGAAAGTTCTTACATCTATTGAAGATGAATTACTTAGATGTGATGAATTTAAGATAAGTATCGCCTTTATTACTATGGGTGGTCTGACCCCTATGCTGCAAACTTTTGAGCAGCTTGAAAAGATGGGGATAAAGGGTCAAGTTCTAACTACTAATTACCTTAATTTTTCAGAGCCAAAAGCTTTGGATAAACTAAGCAAAATGAGAAATATTACCTTGAAAGTATTTGATGTAAATAAAGGAAACATGGGCCTGCATACAAAAGGATATATTTTTAGGGATGCGGAGATTTACAGAGTTATAATTGGTAGTTCTAATATTACAAGTGCTGCTTTAACCAAGAATAAAGAATGGAATACAAAATTAATTTCAACTGAAGAAGGAGAAGTTGCCCAGAAAATTCTTAATGAATTTGCTATGCTTTGGAATTCAGAATACACAAGAGATTATTCAGAAATTAGAACAGAATATAATGAAAAATATAATATCATTAAGAAGCAACGCGAAATAGCAAAAAATGAAGAAGTCGTTTCTCTTAAAAAGTATAGGTTAGAGCCTAATTCCATGCAGCTTGGGTTTATAAATGGGCTAAAAGAAATTGTTGAAGCAGGTAGTGACAGAGCCCTCTTAATATCTTCAACGGGGACAGGAAAAACTTATGCATCCGCATTTGCCATAAGAGAAATAGGCTATAAAAAAGTTTTATTCTTAGTACATAGGAGTCAATTGGCAATTCAATCCAAAAAAGCATATAAAAATATCTTTGAAAGATCTGTAAGCATGGGTATTGTTGGAGCGGGATATGCAGACTATAAGAGTGATTTCGTTTTTGCGACCATACAAACAGTAAACAGAGACAGGCACCTTAAAAAGTTTGACCCTGATGAATTTGATATTATTGTACTGGATGAAGCACATCATTCTAGTGCTGATGTCTACCAAAAGGTTTTTAATTATTTCAAACCAAAGCTCTGGTTGGGTATGACTGCTACGCCAGATACCAGTAATGATCATTTAACGGGAAAAAATATATATGAAATATTTGATTATCAAATAGCTTATGAAATAAGATTAGCCAAAGCAATGGAAGAAGAACTCTTATGTCCTTTTCACTATTTTGGGATTTCGGACATTTCTATAATGGATGATTTTGACGAGAGTGCTCCTAAGAGCATGAACTTGTCTCCAAATGATTTCAATCGTTTGACCGCTGATGATAGAGTGAGTCACATAATAAATAAAGCAGAATATTTTGGTTATAGTGGCAGTAGAGTGAAGGGCCTTATATTTTGCAGTTGGCTTGATGAAGCAAGGGCGCTTTCAAAAAAATTAAATGAAAAAGGATATCGAACTCTTGCTTTGACTGGAGAATCTTCAGAAGAGGAACGGCAGGATGCTTTTGAAAGACTGGCAATGGAAGAAGGCCAGGATAATGGGCTAGAACCTTTGGATTACATTTTATCAGTTGAGCTTTTGAACGAAGGCGTAGATATTGTTGAGATAAATCAGGTGATAATGCTGCGTCCTACTAAATCTCCTGTGGTCTTTGTACAGCAATTGGGGAGAGGACTTCGTAAGGCTGAAAATAAAGAGTATGTGGTAATTTTAGACTTTATAGGGAACTATAAAAATAATTTTATGATACCAATAGCCCTCTCAGGCGACCGAACCTACAATGTGGATAATATAAGGAAATTTGTCATAAGCGGGAATAATACAATTCCTGGCGCGTCGACTATTCATTTTGATGAGGTTTCCAGACAAAAAATTTTTGCTTCAATTGATAAAATATCTGGCATTAAAGCTATAATACGGGAAAATTATTATGAGTTAAAAAACAAAATAGGGCGAGTGCCAAACTTATCAGATTTCTATGACAAAGAAGAAGTTGATCCCATGCTGATCGTCAAGGAATATAAGTCATATTATGGCCTGATTGAAAAGGTTGAAAAAGAAAGCGATTATGATGAATTATCAGAAGAGGATAAGGTTATCATCCAATATCTTTCAACCACTATTTTAAGTGGTGTCAGACCGCATGAGCTTTTGATCCTTAAGACATTAATACGCCTTGGTGAATTAAGCCTTGGAGAACTTGCTCTGATAATTAAAGAAACAGATGGATATATATTAGAAAAGGAAGATTTAGAATCGGCAGTATCAACCTTGCAAGGAAGATTTGTTTCGAATAACAAGGAAGAGGATCAATATTCCAGAATGAATATCCTTGAACATAATGGAAAAGATGATTTTGTTATCGGCCCTTCCTTTAAGGAAAAGTTAAGAAAAAGGATTTTTTATCAGGAAATTATGGATTTAGTTAATATAGGTCTTTCCAGATATAAAGAAAGCTATCATTCGGAAAGTAAACTCAGACTTTATCAAAAATATTCCAGACGAGATATATGTTTGCTAATGAGTTGTGGCAGAGATTTGTCTTCAACAATGTATGGAATGAAAAAGATAGAGGATGATGTTTTTCTTTTTGTCACCTATCACAAACAAGAGGCAGATGATGGTGAGGTTTATTTGGAGGGGAAACCGGATTATGCAGATGCCTTTGAAGACAGTTCTATTTTCCTATGGGAGTCTCAAATAGGCAGAGGCATTGATAGTGGTTATGTTAAGGATGTAAAAGATAGCAAAAGGAAGCATCTTTTAGTTAAAAAGAGTGATGCGGAAACCAGCTTCTATTACATGGGACAATTTGATGTCTTGGAATTAAAAGAAAAGGTAAAAAAAGACAATTCAGGAAGAGACAGGAAAATAACAAAGTTTAAAATGAGGATGCATAAATCTGTGAGAGAAGATATACTAAAATACTTAGAAAGTAAAATAGAAGAAAGAGGCTAAAAATGAAAACAATTGAGGTTGTTGCAGCAATAATAAGGGATGGAGATAAGATTCTGGCAACCCAGAGGAAGGACAAAGAATTTAAAGGAGGCTGGGAATTTCCTGGCGGAAAAATAGAGACTGGAGAAAGTCACCAGCAAGCTTTAATTCGTGAAATAAAAGAGGAGCTGGATGTGATAATAGATGTGAAGGAACATCTAATACAGATTGAATATACCTACCCAAATTTTCATCTAATTATGGATTGTTATTGGGCAGAAGTGGCAGAGGGAAGAATTGAGTTGAAGGAACATCAAGATGCTAGGTGGTTGAGAAAGGAAGAACTTGATGTTGTGAATTGGCTACCAGCTGATATAGAAGTTGTAGAAAAAATAAGGGAAAAACTATAACAAAAGGGGACGCAACATTTTATCTGATATTAGAATAACTCCAATATCAGATAAAATGTTGCGTCCCCAAATGTTAATTTTTTATGGTCTTATATACATATATCCAT
>CAZUPR010000034.1:0-15650 GCA_964622305.1 uncultured Eubacteriales bacterium | reverse complement strand
AGAAACTTATTTTGAGTCAGTGGGCTTTAGACCAAGCTTAGCCTTAGTAGCATCACTTTTGGTGAGCTTATAGAAACGGTTTGCTTTTCTGTACATTACAATCTTTAAAGGATATCTTTTTTCAATATTTTCAATTCTAAGTCCAAATTTTTCTAAATTATTTAATTTTTGCATGGCCTCCTCACGGGGAGTGCCATTTTTTATTTTTATAATAGACTCAGCAAAGAGGCCAATGTTGAGCATTTCTTTAATCTCAGAATCCTCAGAAAGCTGGTAGATACTTCTTGAAATGGCATCTTTATTAAGAACGTGAAAAAGAATAGCTTTTTCGCGGCAATTTTCGTCAGAAAAAATCTGATCAGTTATAACCTCGGCAAAGAGGCTGGCATTTTCCTTGCCAGCCTTGTCTTCAAAAAAGTTGTAGAGGCGGGCATAAATGCCAAGTTTAACCAATTGGGTCGATAGGAAAATTTTATTAAGAATGGTGTGTCTGTAGTAAATAACATAGGCTAAAATCAAAAAAAGAAGCATGGTTAAGGCAAAATAAGTCATATTTGGCTCCAAAGAAAGAAATATTGTGATATGTTGACATAAAGACTAGTCTGTGTTAGTATTGCTATGTTAAAAGAAGAGGCAGTCCGCTTCTCACCTTACGACTAACTTTGTTTTAAGGTTAATTATATTAAAGACCATTGTCAAGATTGGTGTTAATTATGCGGACGGCTTAAACCGTCTTTTTTTATTGCAAAAAAATCCTGGAGGTGAACTAATATCAGTAAAGAATTGCGGATAAACGATGAAATCCGTGCCAGAGAAGTTAGGTTAGTAGATGAGGATGGAGGACAATTAGGCCTTTTATCAATTAATGAGGCCCTTGATATTGCAAGGGAAAAAGGTTTAGATCTTGTAGAAATAGCTCCATCTGCAAAGCCACCTGTTTGTAAAACCATGGACTATGGAAAATACAAATATGAGCAGAGCAAAAAAGAAAAAGAAGTAAAAAAGAAACAAAAGACAATAAATGTTAAGGAAGTTAAACTAAGACTTAACATTGAAGAAAATGACTTTATGACCAAAGCCAGGAATGCTATCAGATTTCTTAAAGATGGCGATAAGGTTAAGGTTACAATCATGTTCAGGGGCCGTGAAATAACACACTCCCAGCTGGGCCTTGAGTTAAGTCGCAAATTTGCAGAAACTACCTCTGAGTATGGCAAAGTAGAAAGAGCTGCCAGACTTGAAGGAAGAAATATGATTATGATTTTAGTACCCAAAAACGAATAATTTTTAGGAGGACCAAGATGCCAAAAATGAAAACTCACCGTGGTGCAGCTAAGAGATTCAAAAAGACTGCAAGCGGAAAAATTAAAAGAAATCATGCTTACACAAGCCACATTTTAGAGAAAAAATCACCAAAAAGAAAAAGAAATCTGCGCAAATCAGCTATTATGGTACCAGCAGATGCACAAAGAGTTATTAAACTAATCCCATACAAATAATTAATTAGAATTTTTCAGGAGGAATTTCCAATGGCTAGAGTTAAAAGGGGCAAAACTGCCCATAAAAGACATAAAAAAACACTAAAATTAGCAAAAGGTTACCGTGCATCCAGGTCTAAGAAATTTAGAATTGCAAACCAGGCTGTAATGAAAGCGCAAATGTTTGCATATGCACACAGAAAACAAAGAAAAAGAGACTTCCGTAAACTTTGGATTACAAGAATTAACGCTGCAGCAAGATTAAATAACATTTCTTACAGCAGATTTATTAATGGTCTAAAAAAAGCTGGTATTGAAATTAACAGAAAGGTTCTTTCAGACCTTGCTATCCATGATCCAAAAGCTTTTACAGAGTTAGTGACAATTGCTAAAGAAGCATAATGTTAAAAAAAATAGAATCAGCTGAAAACCCTCTGATAAAAAAGCTTCTTTCTTTAAAGCAGAAAAAATATAGAGACCGTGAAGGACTTTATTTTACTGAGGGTTTGCGGATTTGTCGCGATATTCTTACAGATAAAAAGAGGGCAAATTTGGTAGAAAAGATCTTTATCAGTGAGGACTATGAGGATCTCTTAAATCAAGAACCTTTTTCCAGTAATATGGGAAAAACAGTGATTATATCTGACAAAATAAGTAAACTTATTTCAGATACAGTTACTAACCAGGGTATTTTGCTTCTTTTGAAAAAGAATGATAAGGTTTTGGAAGATGAAATCCAAAACTATTCCAGAATTCTTCTTCTTGATAAAATATCTGATCCTGGTAATGCAGGTACTATTTTAAGAACAGCCCTGGCAGCAAAATTTGATGCAGTTCTTTCTTTAAAAGGAAGTTCGGATTTTTATAATCCTAAAACTGTAAGGGCCAGTATGGGTGCCATTAATAAAATTGACACTTACGAAGGATTGGACCAGGAAGATTTATTGCCACTTCTTAGAGAAGAAGGGTTTTTAATTTTAGCCGGCGATCTGCAGGGGCAAAGAAATATTTATGACAATTTTGATGAGAAAAAAATTGCTCTTATTCTAGGCTCAGAGGCTCATGGTCTTGGCCTTGAAGAGAAGTATTTCGACTTTAAAGTAACAATACCTATGCATGCTGAAGCTGAGTCGCTTAATGCTGCGGTGGCAGCTGGCCTGCTAATGTATGCTCTCAATAAAAACAAATTTTAAAGACAGTGAAGGGAAGCCCTTATATATTTTTCGCACAGGGAGTTGGGGTCAGAGACTGAGAGCCCCAGCTGAAAAAGTATAAGAAGGATTTCGTCCCGGAGTTGCTCTATTGAATTCAGTAGGTAGAGACGTCTAATTCTGCGTTAAAGAATCCAGAGATAAGCAAATTCTTGAGAAATCAAGTTTTGGCTTAAATTAGGGTGGTACCGCGAATGTAACCTTCGCCCCTTGTGGGTGAGGGTTTTTTTATATTTAAAAATAATTTAGGAGGGATTTTTTTGAGGCAGCAACTGGAAGAGATAAAGAAAAAAACGGAAAAGATTCTTGAAGAAAATTTTTCTCAAGAGGAATTAAATGAAATCAAGGTTAAAATCCTGGGTAAAAAAGGTGAACTTACTAATATTCTAAAAGAAATGGGTAAGGTATCTGCTGAGGAAAGACCCGCCATTGGGCAATTAGCCAATAAGATTAGAGATGAATTAAATGATGTTTTTGGCAAAAAATACCAGGAAATCAAAAACAGAGAAATGGAAATAAGATTAAAAAAAGAAGTCATTGATGTTACCTTGCCTGGAAAAGATCTAAAAAAAGGCAGTCTGCATCCTGTAACTCAAACGATAATGGAAATCGAAGAAATTTTTATTGGGCTGGGTTTTGAAATAGCCGAAGGTCCTGAAATAGAAACAGATTATTATAACTTTGAAGCCCTCAATCTACCCAAAGACCACCCGGCCAGAGATATGCAGGACTCCTTTTATATTACACCAGATGTTCTTTTGAGAACTCATACATCCCCAGTGCAAATCAGGACTATGCTGGACAAAAAACCAAGCCTGCCTGTAAAAATAATATGCCCTGGAAGAGTTTATAGAAGAGATGATGATGCAACTCACTCTCCAATGTTTCATCAGATTGAAGGTCTTGTAATTGATAAAGAAATCAGAATGAGCGATTTAAAAGGAATTCTTTTAGCCTTTGCCAGGGAAATGTTTGGGCCCCAGCAAAAAATTCGTCTCCGCCCCAGTTTTTTCCCATTTACAGAACCATCTGCAGAAGTTGATATCTCTTGTGTTATTTGCGGTGGCAAGGGTTGCCGAACTTGTAAGAATACCGGATGGCTGGAAATACTTGGATCTGGCATGGTTCACCCCAATGTTCTGCGTTATGGTGGCTACGATCCAGAAGAAGTGACAGCTTTTGCTTTTGGTATGGGAGTGGAAAGAGTGGCTATGCTCAAATATGGAATCAATGACCTGAGAATGTTCTATGAAAATGACGTCAGATTCCTAAATCAATTTTAATAAAGGAGAAGTGAAATATGCAATTATCATATAAGTGGCTTAAAGAATATATAGATTTTGACCTAAGCCCTCAAGAACTTGCAGATACATTAACAGGATCTGGTTTAGAGGTGGAAGGAATAAGAGCTCTTGGTCAAGAAGTTCAAGGTACAGTTGTTGCCTTTGTTGAAGAAAGTGGCCAGCACCCTGATGCAGACAAATTATCCCTTTGCCAGCTTACCGACGGGCAAGAAAACTACCAGGTGGTTTGTGGTGCTGCTAATGTGGCTGCAGGCCAGAAGGTAATTTTAGCTAAGCCAGGAGCCTTACTTCCAGGGAACTTTAAAATTAAAACTTCAAAATTAAGAGGTGTTGAATCCCAGGGGATGATTTGCTCGGCCAAGGAATTGGGTATAGCTCCAGAACTTCTTTTGCCTGAGCAAAAGGAAGGAATTCTTGTCTTAGCAGAAGATGCTCCTTTGGGTGTAGATGGGGCCCAATATCTCCATATGGATGATTATATTTTAGAGATTGATTTAACTCCGGACAGAGGGGACTGTCTGAGTATTATTAACATAGCCAGGCAGCTGGCGGCGGTTCTTGATAAAAAAGTTAAAGAACCGGAGATAGTCTGCAAAAATATCATTGAAAACAGTGATAAGAAGATAGATATAAGAATAGAAGACAAGGATGCCTGCCCAAGATATGTAGGGAAAATTGTTGAAGGTGTTACCATTGCTCCTTCACCTCTTTGGATGCAGGCCAGGCTTAGAAGCGCTGGTATGCGCCCTATCAACAATGTGGTAGACGTTACCAACTATGTCCTTCTGGAAATGGGTCAGCCCTTGCACGCATTTGATTATGACATGCTAAGTGGTAAAGAAATTATCGTTAGAAAAGCTCAAGATGGGGAAAAAATTGTTACTCTTGACAGCCAGGAAAGAAAGCTTGACAAGGAAATGCTTCTGATTTGTGATGGACAAAGGCCTGTTGCTATTGCTGGTGTTATGGGCGCAGAAAATTCAGAGGTAACCAGAGAGACCAAAGATGTAATGATTGAATCAGCCTATTTTGATCCTCAAAGTGTTAGAAAAACAGCAACAAAACTGGGCTTGCGTTCAGAAGCTTCGATTCGTTTTGAAAAAGGTATCAACTATGACCAGACTAAAAAAGCAGCCCAAAGGGCAGCTCAGCTTTTAGAAGAAATTGCTGGTGGAAAAGTCCAAAAAACTGATCTTGATGTCTATCCTAACCCTATAAAAAATGCTCAGGTAGAATTAGTTTTTGACAGAGTTAATAAACTTCTGGGAACTGATCTTAGCCATGAGACAATGCTGGACATTTTAGAGAGACTTAATCTTGAGCTCCTTTCAAAGGATGAGAAAAAAGCTCTTTTCAAAATACCAGCCTACAGGCATGATTTACTGATTGAAGAGGATTTAATTGAAGAGATTGCTTGTATTTACGGTCTTGAAAATATACCAACAACCCTCCCCTATGGAGATACAAATCCTGGTGGAAGGAATCAAAGACAAAAAACAATTAAAAAGATTAAGGAAGTTCTGGCCTCATGTGGCGCCAATGAAGTAATAAACTATAGCTTTATTAACAGATCACATTTGGATAAAATTCTTCTGCCAGAAAATGATGTGAGAAGAAAGACAATTGATCTTCTAAATCCCTTGTCGGAAGAGCAGGCAATAATGAGAACCACCCTGCTTCCTGGGATGCTTGAAAATGTGCTTAGAAACTATAACAGGAGATCAGAGGATCTTTTAATCTTTGAACAGGGAAAAGTCTTTTACAAAAATGGCTTCCCAGAGAAAAGTTCTTTACCAGAAGAGCCTAACAGACTTGCACTTTTGGGAAGGGGACATGCTGCCAATGACTGGAAAAACAAAAAGGAAGAAATAGATTTTTATTATATGAAGGGAATATTGCAGAGGCTTTTCGCTTCCTTAAGAATTAAAGATATAGAGTATTTGCCTGTTTCAGAAGCCCCAGAATATCATCCAGGCAGGACGGCAAGAATTACAGCAGCTGGCGATTTTATTGCCTTTTTAGGAGAGGTTAATCCTAAGGTTGCAGATAATTATGATATCCCTGGCAGAACCTTTATTGCAGAGATTGATTTAGACAGACTTTTGGAACATGCTTCTGAAGATTTTGATTTCAAATATTTGCCAAAGTATCCTGGCATCAACAGAGACCTGGCTATTTTGGTAGACGACCAAATAAGAGCCGGCCAGCTGATAGATTCAATAGAAAAAAATGGTGGAAAACTTTTGGTTAATACAGAAATTTTTGACCTTTATCAAGGTGGACAAATACCAAGTGGTAAAAAGAGTATTGCTTTTTCCTTGAGATTCCAGGCAGATGACAAAACTCTTACTGATGCCGATGTGGGCCTGCTTATGGATAAAATAAAGAATGGCCTGGAAAGTGAATTTGCAGCAAAATTAAGAGACTAAAATTAGAAAAGAGGGTTCCTGTGAAGAAGATAGAGCTTCTGGCTCCTGCTGGCAGTCCGCTGGCTTTAAGAGCTGCAATAGAAAATGGTGCAGATGCGGTTTATTTGGGGACTGAGGAATATTCAGCCAGAAAGTATGCAGAGAATTTTAAGCTGGACCAGCTTGCAGAAAGGATAGGGGAGGCCCATAAAAGAGGGGTTAAGATTTATCTTGCCGTCAATACACTTTTAAAAGATATTGAACTTGCCACTTATCCAAACTACCTTTATAGGCTGGCTCAGGCGGGCCCAGACGCCCTTATAGTTCAGGATTTGGGTTTGGCAAAAATGACCAGAGAATTGCTTCCTGAGCTTCCCCTGCATGCTTCTACGCAAATGACCATAAACAACTCCTCAGGTGCCCTCTTTTTAGAAAAAGAAGGTTTTAAAAGGCTTATTTTAGCAAGAGAAACTTCTCTGGAAGAAATAAAAAAGATAAGAGAAAAAACCAAGCTTGAGTTGGAAATTTTTGCTCATGGTGCCCTTTGCGTAAGTTACTCCGGAAGCTGTTATTTCAGCAGTATCCTGGGGGGCAGATCTGGTAACAGGGGAGCCTGTGCCCAACCTTGCAGACTGGAATATGACTTTTTGGACCAGGGTAAAAAACACTATCTTAGCACCCAGGATATTAGGATGATAGAAAATCTTCCCCAAATGATCCAAGCCGGTATTGGTTCTTTAAAGATAGAGGGAAGAATGAAAAGTCCTGAATATGTTGGGGTTGTTGTAAAGGAATACAGAAAAGCCATTGATTCCTATTATGAGAATCCAGAGAATTTTAAAATTGATTCTGACATTATTGCCCAACTGGACCAGTCATTTAGCAGGGGAGCATCGGCAGGTCATTATCTGGGTAAAATAAGCAGAGATGGCATGTCCTGGGACAATCCTGCCTACAAAGGGGGAGAAAGTGATTTGGCTAAAGAGGCCAGGGACACTTTTTCCTCGGAGAGGGTTACAAGAAAAATTCCCATAGACATCTTTTTTAGGGCTCAGGAAAATGAGCTTGCCTATTATGAGGTAAGTGACCAGATGGGAAACAGGATAGAGGGTTATAGCATGGAAGTTGCTCCTAAGGCCCTTAAGCATTCCCTTAATCAGGAAAGCATTCTGGCCCAGCTGGGAAGGTTAGGCAACAGCCCTTTTGAAATTAGTGATTTGAAAGTGGAGATCTATGGGGAGCCCATGTTGCCCTTAAAAGAACTCAACAGAATAAGGCGGGACTTTACTGAGAGGCTGGAAGGAATTTATTTAAGCCAGGCCCCTCTTTATAATCTGCCTTCAGAAGCTGATTTCTCCCAGAGGGGCAGTAAGCTTCTTTTGGGCAATCCCAAAGACCAGGATTTTTCAGAAAAAGACAAGAAAAGGAAAAAAATCTCGCTTGCTGTCAGCACTCTTGAAGGCCTTGAAGCAGGTATAGAGGCAGGGGCAGATATAGTTTATTTATATCTTGAGAGCTTAAGAATAAATAAGAGAATAGGCCAAAAAGAACTGGAAAAGGCAGTAGAAAAATCCCAGGGCAGGGTGGAACTTTTTTTAGTTTTGCCAACTATAATCAAAGAAGGGCAGCAGTCCTATTATGAGAATTTGCTGGAGAATCTTAAAAATAAGGGGCATTTTAACTACTCCCTGGCTAATCCCTGGGCCTTTGATTTAATCAGGGACAAAAATCTTAACTTAAGCGGAGAGTTCACTTTAAATGCTCTTAACTCAGTAAGCCTGAACTTTCTGGTTGACCAGGGCTTAAAAAGACAAACCCTGTCTGTAGAGCTTACCCTGGAAGAAATTAATAAGATGAGGCCAGCAAAACTTGAAAAAGAAATCCTTGTAGAAGGGAATTTTCCCCTGATGACTACAGATTATTGTCTTTTAGAATCTTCGGGTTATTGTATAAAGACAAATTCCAATCCCCCAGTTTCTTGCTCTGACCATCTCCATCTTAAAGACAGGAAGAATTTTAATCTTCCACTTTATTTTGATTATAATTGTAAAATGTATCTTTATAATGTAAAAGAATTGTCTCTTTACAGGGATTTAGATAAAATCTTAAGAAGTAAGGTAGATGTTCTAAGAATAGAGGCCAGAAAAGATGAGCCGGAAATAGTCTTTAAAAAGGTCAGCTTGTATAGAAAACAACTGGATCTCTATTATGAGACTGGTAAGGTGAAAATTACAGATGAGGATAAAGAAAGTCTCTTTTCCATGTCTGAGGCTGGTTTGACAGCTGGCCATTACTTTAGAGGTGTAGAATAAAAATGAATGAAGCAAGTTTTAAAAAGCTTGAATACCATAAAATAATAGAAATGCTTGAAAAAAAAGCTTCTTCCTCTCTGGGAAAAGGGCTTGCTGGGGAGCTTTTGCCCGTGAACGATTTTGCTCTTATAAAAGAGAGGCAGGCGGAAACTTCGGAGGCCGTCTTAATCAGGAGATATGAGGGATCAATGCCTCTGGCTGGGATTGTAGACAGCTTTGATGCCATTTCCTTTGCAGAAAAATCAGGTATCCTCAGCCAGGAAGATCTGGGAAAGATTAGAGAAAATTTATACGCTGCTAAAAATATAAATATTTTCTTTAAAAGAAATTTCCAGTATGAAATTCCTTTGTTAAAAAAGATTGCAGGAAATATCTGCCCCCTGAGAGAGCTTGAACTGGCTTTGGAAAAGATTTTGGATGAAGATAATCAGATAAAGGATTCTGCCTCTGACTTACTCTGGTCCATCAGGAGAAAGAAAAAAAATCTTCATGAAAAAATCAGGGCCAAGTTAGACTCAATGATTAGAAACCCCAACACTCTTAAATATTTGCAGGAAAATATTATAACCAGCCGTCAGGGCCGCTATGTTTTGCCTGTTAAACTTGAATACAGGCAGCAGGTTCCTGGCATGGTCCACGATCAGTCAGCAAGTGGGGCCACACTTTTTATTGAGCCGGCTGCGGTGGTTGATTTTAATAATAATCTTAAAAAACTTGATTTTGAAGAGCAGGAAGAGATTAAGAAAATCCTTCTGGAAATATCTGGGCAGGTTGGGCTTGAGGCTCCTACTCTCAGGTCTAATCTTAAGCTTTTAGCCAGGCTGGATTTTATTATGGCCAAGGGCAGTATGAGCACAGATATGGAAGCTATTGAACCAGAAATTATGGAAGAAGAAAGGCTGAGCTTTAAAGGTGGCCGCCATCCTCTTATTCCATTGGCTCAGGTAGTTCCCATTAGCCTGGATCTTGGAGGGGATTTTGATGCTCTTGTGATTACCGGCCCTAATACTGGGGGTAAAACAGTCAGCATTAAAACAGCGGGACTTTTTGTTCTCATGGCTCAAAGTGGCTTGCATCTTCCTGCTGAAAAGGCCCAAATGGGAATCTTTAATAAGGTTTTCTGCGATATTGGTGACGAACAGAGTATAGAACAATCTTTGAGTACTTTTTCCTCACATATGACCAATATCATTGAAATAATTAATCAGGCTGATGAAAAAAGCTTGATTCTCCTTGATGAACTGGGAGCAGGAACAGATCCTTCTGAGGGTGCAAATCTTGCCATCGCCATTATCAGTTATTTTTTAAAGAAAAAAGCCAAGATTATTGCCACAACTCACTATGGTGATTTAAAGATTTTTGCCTACAATACTAACCGGGTAGAAAATGCTTCTGTCGAGTTTGATACAGTGAGCTTGCGGCCAACCTATAGATTATTGATTGGTGTTCCGGGAAAAAGTAATGCCCTGGAAATAGCCAGAAGGCTGGGTTTAAAGGAAGAGATAATCCTTGATGCCCAATCCATGGTTAGCCATGAAGAGGAGGACGTTTCCAGCCTTATTGAAAAACTGGAAAAAGAGGCTTTTTATGGACAGAGGAATTTTGAGGCCAGTCAGTTGAAGCTAGCTCAGGCAGAAGAAAGGCTGGCTCAGGTTGAACTTTTGCAAAAAGAACTAATGGAAAAGGAAGCTAAAATTCTTAAAAAGGCCCAGGAAGAAGCCTATAAGATTGTCAGAGAGGCAAAAGAGGAAGCCCAGGAAAAAATAAAGGAAATAAAAGAAAGCCAGGAGGCAGATAAAAGCAGGGCTCTTGAGCTTGCGCAAGCCTTTAGAAAAGAAATGGAAGAAAAAGAAGGTGGCCTTTATAAAGACATCGTCAAAAGTAAGCCTGGTCATAAGAAAATTTCCAAGGAAGATTTAATAGCTGGGGTAGAAGTTCTTGTACCTAAGTTTAATCAAAGAGGGACGGTTTTAGAAGTTGATGGTGATGAAGTCCTTTTACAACTGGGAATAATAAAAATGAAGCTTGATAAAAAGGATATCACTTTAGTAGAAAAAACGCCTGAGAAGGCAAAAAGAACCGGACTCAGCCAACTTAAGGATGAAAAGATCCTCTCGGTAAAAACTGAAATAGACTTAAGAGGTCTGACAGTTGAAGAAGCTGAGGATTTAGTGGATAAATACTTAGATGATGCAAAGATAGCAGGCCTGGGTCAGGTCTCTCTAATTCATGGAAAGGGTACAGGGGCCCTAAGGACAGGCCTAACGGAATTTTTAAAGGGACATCCTTCAGTGAAAAAGAGCAGGTTAGGCAGTGGCCAGGAAGGTGGCCATGGAGTTACAGTAGTTGAAATAAAATAAAAGTTTTTAAAGAGCAAAAAAAAACCCTCAGACTTGAATTAAATCTTCAAGTTTTGAGGGTCTTTTTATTTTTTATTAGTTTTTATTCTGCGGGCAATCCAACTCTGACTTCATTAGATGCCTGGGAGGATGAGTTAGTTCCTGTTTTTAAAGTAACCACTTTGTAGAAGTAGGTCTTGCCTTTTTCAACTTTATTGTCAGAGAAAGTAGTGCTTGTTACCCTTTGGTTTGCATTTATCTGATTAGAGGAAGATAGAGGGAAACCAGGCTCATTATCCCTGAAAATTAAAAACTCATATCCTGATCCACTTGCTTCCGGAAGGGTCCAGTTAAGCTGCATAATAAAATTTCCACCCTCCCTTTTGGGTGTTATTGATAAGTTTGGAGCGGGTATAGATGACTCTTCCTTACTGCTACTGCCATTATTTGTGTCAACGTTACCATTACTACCATTGCTATTGCCATTATTGCCATTATTGCCATTTCCATTTGGAGGGAAGGCTATAGTATTTGACAGAGCCAGCCTTTGGTCTGAAAGAGTATTATAGGCAATAATCTTGTAATAATATTTTTTTTCCAGGTCGATTCCCTGGTCTGTATAAGTAAGCCCTCCTGTGTTGCCAATCCTGCTTCCTGGGCTTGGTGTAAATCCGGCAGAGTCAGAACGGTGAATATCAAAAATCAGTCCTTCTTCTCTTTCTTCAGTCCAATTCCAGCTAAGTTTTACTCCGCCAGCAACTTCCTCACCTTTGATTGTAAAGGAAGGAAGTTCTTCCCCGGGCTGAGGCAGTGGGTTTTCACCCTGATAAAGAGGATTAGCGTAATCTGGTGGTTCTAAAACGGCATCTTCAGGAACAACATCAAAGCCTTCTTCCTGCCAGGGATGTTCTCTTACCAGAAAGACTCCCGGTGGAACTGAAGGAATGCTAATCCAGGCCCGGGATATTTCAGTGGGAGCAAAATCCTTGTTAAATATTTCAGAAACCCTGTACTCTGGTGGTGTCAACTCGCTTGGCAAAAGGCCTGATTTAGAGTCCACAGTTAGTCTCACAATTCCTGCAGGAGCTGTAAATTGCTTAGGACTTTTACCCTCGTGAGCAGTTTCCATTACAGCCTTCCAAATTGGAGCAGCGTGGGTTCCACCGTAAACATTGGACATGGTTTCTTCTCTGTCATAACCCATCCAGACACCAGCAACAAGTTCTGAGGTATAGCCAACAAACCAAACATCGGCATTATAGGAAGTCGTTCCGGTTTTTCCGGCGATAGGCCAGCCACCAAAGTTAGCCTTAACACCCGTTCCTTCTGCAACAGCTGACTGGAGCATACTGGTCATCAGGTAGGCTGTCTCTTCAGACATTACTTTGTTGTTCTTATCTTTATGTTCGTAAAGCAGATCTTCATAGTAGTTTTCAATTTTCCTGATACTGTGAGTATCAGCTTTGACCCCTTTATTGGCGAAGGCGCTATAGGCAGCCGTAAGTTCCAGAGGGCTGACACCATAAGTTAAGCCACCCAGGGCCAGGGAGTAAACCATATCATTCTTAGAACCTGTTCCTGCAAGGGAAGTAATGCCCAGGTCCTGAGCAAACATAAAGCCGTTTTCGATCCCAATTTCATCTAAAGCTTTAACAGAACAAACATTTATAGAATCAGTCAGGACTCTTCTCATGGAGATAAGACCTCTTGAACGGTTGTCGATATTTTTAAAAACGATTGAGCTTTCTTTATTGTTTACATAGTTAGGATAAGCCTTAGGGTAGTCATCAAAAACACTGGCTGGTGTATAGCCAAGTTCTAAAGCTGGTCCAAAAACAGCGATTGGTTTAAAGGCTGAACCAGGTTGTCTTAAAGCTTGGGTTGCCCGGTTAAAGCCACGGGCTGTTTCCTGATCACGGCCCCCAATAAGTCCTCTTACAGCTCCAGTAGAAGGATCAATGACTACCATGGCAGACTGTATTTTTTTATCAGCTTTTCCTTTGGGGAAGAGGTTGTCGTCACTGTAAACTTCTTCCATCTTGGACTGGATGTTTTCATCCATGGTTGTGTATATTTTGTAGCCACCTGAATAAATCAGAGCTTCCTGATCTCTAAGATCCAGAAGATTTAAGGCTTCTTCAAAAACATAGTCTATATAAGAAGCAAATTTTCTTGTATCCTTTTCACCTTTAAAAGACAGGTCCAGGCGGAAACCTTCTTCTTCAAACTGATCTAAAAGCTTTTGCCTTTCTTCTTTAGTAATTACATTATTGTTGTCCATTAGCATTAGGACAGTTTTATATCTTTTGCCAGCATTAACCGGATGATTATCCGGTGAGTTGGCCCAGGGGTTCTGAATGACCCCGGCAAGAACGGCACTTTGATGGTAGTCTAGCTCGGCAGCTGTTGTATTAAAAAAAGTTTTTGCAGCCGCTTCAATTCCATAGGCTCCTTTGCCAAAGTAAATCTTATTAAGATACATTTCTAAAATTTCATCTTTGGTGTAGGATCTTTCCAGTTTCAAAGAAGTAATTGCTTCCTGGGCTTTTCTTTTGATTGAAATATCTTTTGGGTCAAAGAAAGAAACCTTTGACAGCTGTTGTGTGATGGTTGAACCACCCTGGGCTCCAAAGCCGCCCTTGATATTTGCCGCAACGGCACCCATAAGCCGTATGGGGTCAACACCCTTGTGTTTGTAAAAACGTTTATCTTCAACGGAAAGGATGGTTTTAATAGCTGCATCAGAAATTTCGCTGATTTCAACCGGCATTCTGTTTTCCACACCATGCAGAGAAGCTACCAGCTTATCATTTTGATCATATACTTCAGATGATATTGCATAGTTTTGCAGGATTGTTTCTTCTATGGCTGGCATGTCTTTAAGAATACTTAAGATATAAGCGGTCAGACCAATTACTACAAGCAGGCCCATTATAAAAGCCAGCAGAAAAATCCTTTTAATAATATCTATCGGTTTTAATTTCTTTTTATAGGGTTTGGTTAAGAGATCCCTTTGTGAACTTTTATTTTTCATTAAAGAATTTCCTCCTTAAGTATAAACAAATGCATTATAACATATTTTTATTTTGCCTAAAATGATTTAATAGGGTTTGTTATAAAATTAAAAATTTGCTAATATACAAGGAATGAATTATTAACATATAAAAAAACAGGAGGTAAAAAATGACAAACGTTTTTGATATTCTCAAAGAGCGCGGTTTTGTTGAGCAGGCAACTCATGAAGAAGAAATAAGAGAATTATTGGGTAAGGAAAGAGTCACTTTTTATATTGGCTTTGACCCAACAGCGGATAGTCTTCACGTTGGACACTTTATACAAGTTATGGTTATGATGCACATGCAAAAAGCCGGGCACCGTCCAATTGCCCTTTTGGGTGGAGGAACAGGAATGGTTGGTGATCCTTCTGGCCGGACAGACATGAGAAAACTTTTAACCCTTGAGCAAATTAATATCAACCTTGCAGCCTTTAAAAAACAATTTTCCAGATTTATAGATTTCTCTGAGGGACAGGCCATAATGGTTAACAATGCTGAATGGCTGACAAAATTAAACTACATAGAATTCCTTAGAGATATTGGTAGGCATTTTTCAGTAAACAGAATGCTTACCTATGAATGCTTTAAAAGCAGAATGGAAAAAGGGCTCTCCTTCTTGGAGTTTAACTATATGATAATGCAATCTTACGACTTCCTGGTTCTTTACAGGGAACATGGTTGCAAACTGCAAATGGGCGGGAATGATCAGTGGTCCAATATAATTAGTGGGGCAGATCTGGTTAGAAGGGTCGATGGCGGTGATGCCTACGGTCTTACCTTTAAACTACTTGCTACCAGTGAAGGTAAGAAAATGGGCAAGACTGAGGCAGGAGCTCTTTGGCTGGATCCAGAAAAAACCTCCCCTTATGAATTTTATCAATACTGGCGGAATATTGATGACGCCGATGTCGAAAACTGCTTGTCCTTATTAACCTTTATCCCTATGGATGAAGTCAGAAGATTATCAGCCCTTGAAGGAGCTGAAATAAATGAGGCAAAAAAAGTCTTGGCCTATGAAGTTACAAAATTAATTCATGGTCAGGAAGAAGCAGAAAAAGCTAGAGAATCTGCCGAGGCCCTTTTTGGACAGGGCGGACTTCTGGATAATGTTCCAACAAAGGAAATAGAAGAAGAAAAAATTAAAGCAGGTGTAAACCTGGTAGACTTATTGGTTGAATTTGATTTCATAAAGAGTAAGTCTGAGGGCAGAAGGCTAGTTGAACAGAATGGCTTAAGTTTAAATGATGAAAAGGTAAAAGATTTTAACTATGTTATAGAAGATAAAGATTTTACCGATAAGAGAGCCATGATTAAAAAAGGAAAAAAAGATTACTTGCAGTTAAAAATAAAATAAGATAGAATGTATAGACTGAGAAGAAAAGGCAAAAATAAGATTTAATGTTTAAATAATATTTTTGCCGGGTAAAGAAGTATTCCTGGCAAAAATATTATTTTTTTAAAAAAAGTTATTGACAATCGACCATGTCCTTGTTAATATAAAGAACGTTGCCGCCGTTAGTATGGCAGTGGCAAGCACATTGA
>CAZUPR010000033.1:0-15742 GCA_964622305.1 uncultured Eubacteriales bacterium | reverse complement strand
ACAAAAACTGGCAAGTTTTCTATTGCCGGTAATGTAGATGCTAAGGGCGAAGCAAGAATTTTGGAAATCGATGGCTATTCCATGGATTTAGCCCCCAGTAAGTATATGCTCTTTATCAAGAACCTGGACGTTCCGGGAGTTATTGGCAAATTAGGTACTCTTTTGGGAGAGGAAGAAATAAACATTGCCACCATGCAGGTGGGCAGGGACCTGGAAACTAAAAAGGCGCTTATGGTTGTTGGAATTGATAATGCCTGCAGTAAAGAGTCCTTAGAAAAAATTTCTAAGCTTGAGAATATTACTATGGCTAAGCTGGTAATAATGTAAAAGGAATGATTATATGAAACTGGTAACTTTTTTAGCTGGAAAAGAATACAAAACTGGTATTTTAAAAGAGGATAAAATCATAGAGATAAAAAAGGAGGCTGGCAGCCAGCTGCAGATGCTGGATTTGATTGATCTGGCAAGCCCGGCTGGTCAGAAACCTGATTTCTCTTTGCTTGAGGAGCTTGGTCAGGGTCAGGAATTTACTCTGGACCAGGTGAAAATTATGGCTCCAATCAGATATCCCAGACGTAACCTTTTTTGTCTTGGACTAAATTATATTGATCATGCCAAAGAGGTATCCTTTAAGGATGGTCAAGAACCAGAACTACCAAAGTTTCCTGTTTATTTTTCAAAGATTGCCTGGCCAGCCCTGGAAGAGGCAGGCACCATAGACTATGATGAAAGCATAACAAAAATGCTGGACTATGAGGTGGAGTTAGCTGTTATTATCGGCAGGGAAGGCAAAAATATTAGCCAGGAAGATGCTATAAGTTATGTTTTTGGTTACACTATTGCCAATGATATTTCTGCCAGAAATGTCCAGCGTAAACATGGGCAATGGTTTAAAGGTAAATCCATAGATGGCTATGCACCTATGGGACCCTACATTCTTACAGCTGATCAGGTAAAAAATCCTGACAATCTGGATTTAAAAACTTATGTAAATGATGAGCTCAGACAAGATTCTAATACTAAGCAGATGATTTTCTCTCTTTCTGAAGTTATTAGTGACCTTTCCAAGGGTTTGACCCTGCAAAAAGGGGATATTATTCTCACAGGAACACCGGCAGGAGTTGGTTTAGGCTTTAAACCCTATAAATTCCTTAATCCTGGCGATATAGTACGTTGTGAAATAGAAGAACTTGGCAGCCTGACCACTTATATAAGATGACAAACAGGGTGAAAAAATGAAAAGATATTTGCTGGCACTATTAATAATTTTAATATTAGTCCCTTCAGCCTGGGCCTTAAATTGGCAGGTTCAGGTTGAGGGCTTACCCCTTGAATTTGACCTAGAGCCCGTCACTATAGAGGGTCAGTTTTATGTGCCCCTTTATAAGTTCTACCAGGCTCTAGGCCTCAGCATAAGTTACGATGACAGCAAGATGACAGTTACAGGTGAAAAAAAAGGGCTTAAAATCGAAACAAAAATTGGCTCCAATGTATCAAAAATTAACGGGAATCCTAAGGCTATGCCGGGTGCCTCTTTTATTATGAACAACAGGACCATGGTTCCGCTCAGGTATGTAGCCGAGGTTTTTGGCTATCAGCTTTTAATCTCAGAAAACCTGCATGTGATTTATCTGCGTCCCTTTCTTCTCCCTTATAAGGATTTAATCGAAGCCAATGAGACTGAAGCCCTGATCAACAAGCCGGAGGGCCTGCCACCAGTTACCATGGAGCTAAAAATACTCCAGGGCAAAAAGGAACATTATTTAGATTATGGTGCTGCTTTTAAAGAAGAAATTATTGTAACTGAAAAGAAAGATCCGCCCCTGGATGAAAAGATTTATGAAGCCAGCCGCTTCTATATCAATAAAAATCTTTATGCCAATTTTGTTCTGGTAAATACCTCCGATTATGATATAGACCAGCCCTTTAATCTGCATTTTATGGTTAAGGGTAAATTGTCTCAGAAGGTTGAGATTGCCAGTCTTAAAAGAGGAGCTTCCCTGGAAATTAAAAACTTGGAAGTTAAGGGTCTTACCGAGGGAAATAATATTCTGGAAGTATATCTGGATCCTGAAGGTGCCCTTAATAAAAAGGCCAGCCAGGACTATTTCTACAGAATAATTTACGCCTATAAAGCTCCTTGATTTTCGCCTTGCTGATTGACAGAAGGCCAGATAACTGGTAGATTGTATCTATAAATAATTTTAAAAAAGAATCATGCAACTGGCGGAAGTGGACTACCACAAGGGAGTATGATTTAGCAAGTTTGCCGACCGCCTGGGCTTGATTAATTTAATTAATGCTCAGGTGGATTTTTTATTTTCAGGAGGTAATTATGTTTAAAGAATGGGAAGGTTTTATCCAGGGAAACTGGAATGAAAAGATTGATGTAAGAGACTTTATCCAAAAGAACTATAAGCCTTATGAGGGAGATGAATCTTTTTTAGCAGCTCCTACTCAAAGGACCAGGGATCTTTGGGCCCAGTCTGAGAAACTTCTCAAAGAAGAGCTGGAAAAAGAAGTTTTAGATATTGATACAAAAAATATTTCCGGGATTAATAATTTTCCTCCCGGTTATCTGGATAAAGACAAGGAACTAATTGTTGGCTTTCAAACAGATGCACCTTTAAAAAGAATGATGAATCCTTTTGGGGGACTGAGAATGGTTGAGGATTCTCTGGCAGCCTATTCCTATGAGGCTGATCCGGGAGCCCTTGATGTTTTTGACACTGTCAGGAAAACCCACAATATGGGTGTCTTTGACGTTTATACTGAAGAAATAAGAAATCTTCGCTCTGCCGGCATTTTGACAGGTTTACCTGATGCCTATGGCCGGGGCAGGATTATTGGCGACTATAGAAGATTAGCTCTTTATGGCGCTGATTATCTTATTGTTGAAAAGAAGAGAGACAAATCAGGACTAAAGGAAATTAATGAAGAAACTATCAGAAGAAGGGAAGAACTTTCTGAAGAAATCAGAGCACTTGGAGAAATAAAGGAGATGGCAGCTTCATATGGAGTTGATATCTCAAGACCAGCCAAGGATTCCAAAGAAGCCTTCCAGTTTCTTTACTTTGCCTACCTGGCAGCAGTCAAAGAAAATAACGGAGCAGCCACCAGCATTGGCAGGGTGAGCAGCTTCTTAGACATTTACCTTGAACGTGATCTTGCGACTGGCAAACTTACTGAAGAAGAAGCCCAGGAGCTTATGGACCAACTGGTTATGAAACTTCGTTTTGTCAGACACTTACGTACTCCAGACTACAATGAGCTCTTTGCTGGAGACCCAAATTGGATTACTGAATCAGTTGGAGGCATGGGCCTTGATGGCCGTACCCTGGTAACTAAATCTTCCTTCAGAGTACTTCATACGCTGACCAACCTAAGCCCTGCTCCTGAACCAAATCTAACTATTCTTTGGTCAGACAAGCTTCCAGAAGCTTTTAAAAAATACTGTGCCCAGATTTCAATTGATACAGATTCTATTCAATACGAAAGTGATGAACTTATGAGACCAATTTATGGCGATGATTATGCTATCGCCTGCTGTGTCTCAGCTATGAAAATTGGTAAGGAAATGCAATTTTTTGGTGCCAGATGCAACCTGGGTAAATCTCTTCTTTATGCTATCAATGGTGGTGTCGATGAAAATACAGGACAAAAAGTTATTGATGGTATTGAGAAAATAGAAGATGCAGTCCTTGATTTTGAAAAGGTTAAAGAAAATTACTTTAAGGTTTTAACCTATGTAGCCGGCCAATATGTTGATGCTATGAACATCATCCATTATATGCACGATAAATATGCTTATGAAAAAGCAATGATGGCCTTCCACGACAGAGATATCCACAGATATATGGCCTTTGGTGTTGCCGGACTTTCAGTAGTTGCCGACTCTTTAAGTGCCATTAAATATGCAAAGGTAAGACCCGTGAGAAAAAATTCCATTGCCATAGACTATGTAACTGAGGGAGATTTCCCTAAATATGGTAATGATGATGATGCTGTTGACAGTCTGGCCTTAGAGGTTCTGCACTTCTTTGTAGACCAGCTGAAATCTCATCCCCTTTACAGGAATGCCGAACATACCTTGTCAGTTTTAACCATAACTTCCAATGTTGTTTATGGGCAAAAAACAGGTGCTACCCCAGACGGTCGTGTAGCAGGTCAAGCTTTTGCGCCAGGGGCAAACCCTATGCATGGCAGGGATACTTCCGGAGCTTTGGCATCTCTTAATACAGTTGCCAAAATTCCTTATCACTGCGTTTGCCAGGATGGAGTTTCTAATACCCTGACTATAGTTCCTGCTGCCCTTTCTAAGGAAGAAGAAGGCAGACCAGAAAAACTCTCCTTCCTCATTGATGGTTACTTCCTGCAAGGAGGCCACCACCTGAATGTCAACGTTTTACAAAGAGATAAATTACTGGATGCTATGGAAAACCCCGAGAAATATCCTAACCTTACTATCAGGGTTTCTGGTTATGCGGTCCACTTTAACAGACTGACCGAGGAACAGAAAAAAGAGGTAATTAGCAGGACATTCCACTATAGTATGGGTTGCTGATAAAATGCTTAAGGGAAGAATTCATTCAATTGAAAGTAGTGGCTTCTTTGATGGGCCGGGCATAAGAACAGTCATTTTTTTTCAGGGCTGTCCTTTGCGCTGTATCTATTGCCATAATCCCGATACCTGGAGTTTTAAAAGAGGCAAAGAATACAGCCAGCAAGAGTTGATGAAGGAAATTTTAAAATATAAAAATTATTATAAGGCTTCCGGAGGAGGGGTAACTTTTTCCGGAGGCGAGCCCCTGGCTCAGGCAGATTTTCTTCTGGCCATGCTTAAGGCCTGTAAGGAAGAAGGAATAAACACCGCCCTGGACACCTCGGGACTTATGCTGGCCGACAGGGAAAAACTAGGGGAGATTTTAAGCCTTACAGACACAGTAATTTTAGATATAAAGGGCTTAAATCAGGATGATTACCAAACCATGACCCAAAGGTCAAACTACTGCCTGGAGGACTTTATCGGCCTCTTAAATGAGACCGGAAGCAAGGTCTGGTTAAGGTATGTTCTCATTAAGGATTATACAGACAAGGAAGAAAATATTCCCCGCTTAAGAGAGATACTTTCTTTAGTAAAAAATCTTAAAAAATTTGAAGTGCTGCCTTTTCATCAAATGGGAAGCTATAAATATGGGGAGGAGAAAATCTCCTATCCCCTGGAAGGACATCCGGAAACCACTGTCCATAAAGCTAAAGAATTTCAAAAAAAAGTCCTGGCTCAAATATGAGGCCAGGACTTTTTTAATTATTAATGGTAATGGTTTGTGCCCTTTCATAGGTTACAAAGCCAGGGCGGGCTCCTTTTGGTTTTTTGACATGTTTTTTTAGGGTGTAATCAACGGCTACAGAACGCAGATCCTTGCCTCTGCTCCTTTCAGCAGCCAGGCTGGCAGCCTTTTTTATAACCTGACCAGGTATCTCCCGGCGGTCAGGGTTTTTAATTAAAACATGAGCTCCGGCCAAGTCTTTGGCATGAAACCAGAGATCAGCACCCGTGGCAAACTTCATGGTAAGGTAGTCATTCTGCCTGTTGTTTTTTCCCACATAAATATCAAAGCCTTCAAACTCGATTTTTTCAGGCAGAGAATCCTTGGCCTTTTTTCTTTTTTTAGGGCTTTGCTTACCCTTATTTCTTTCCTTTAAAAGATCTGCCTCAGTCATCTCATCCTGGATTTCCTCCAAAGTTTTTAAATCGCCAGCAGTATCAATACTGGTCAAGATGCTTTCCAGATAGGAAGTTTCGCTTAGGATAAGCTGGATTTGCTCTTGGGCATGGCTTGCTCCAGATTTGGCCTTATTGTATCTTTTATAATATTTTTGTGCATTTTGGTTAGGACTAAGCTGGGCATCCATTGTAATTACAATCTTTTCCTGGTCCGGACTATAGTAATTTTCTACCAGAGCTTCTTCTCCCTGCTTAAGCTGATAGAGGTTAGCAGTCAATAAATCAGCCCAGATTCTGTATTCTTCAGCCCTTTCTAAATCTCTGATTTTTTCTTTATTAAGGTCGTACCTTTTTTCCAACCTTAAAATTTCTTTTTTTATGATTTTCTGCAGGTAGTCCTTTTTTTGTCCTAATTTATTAGCCTGGTCCCGGCCACCCACAAAATCTTCTACCAAAGCATTCATTGATGGCTTGGCAATATTTTCCAGGCCCTGGTAGACCAGATAGCTAAAGGGAGTAAAATCTAAAAGCCGTTCTTCATTTTTTATTAAGAGGGGCTGGCTTTCATCTGTCAGTAACTTTTTTTCCAAAAACTTTAGAGCAGAGAGTATTCTTTCATAATCGGCCTCATCCAGCTGGTGGCTCATTTGATTTTCATCCACCTGGCTAAGGAGGCAGATTTCCCGGGCTAAAAGAGGGCTGACTCCAGAGACCAGACTGAGAATGGCTCTTTGCAGAGGCAGGTCTTTTAATTGGCCAGTAAGTTTTTCCCTTAAAAGGTCAAGATTTATTAGATCAAGGGAAAATTTGTTTTCCTGGGGAGGCCCATAGTATTTTTTACCAGGCAGAATCTCCCGGAAGCTGTTTTCAGTAAGGGGAAACCTGTGAATTGAGTCATGAATAAGTTCCTGGCTTTCATCCAGGAGAATGAGATTACTATGTTTTCCCATGAACTCTCCAACTAATGTTTTTTCGACCCTGTCTCCCAATTCATTGGTGACATCAAAGATAAAATGAACCAATCTTTCCTGACCAATTTGTTTGATTTCAGAGAGAATGCCCCCCTCAAGATGTTTGCGCAAGACCATGGCAAAAACAGGAGCCTCCTGAGGTCTGGGATAGTCTTTTTCACTCAGGCAAAATCTGCCCATCTGGGGGTGGGCTGAGATAATAAATTTGTAATTCCTTCTGTCTTTTCTAAGATTAAAAAGAAGGCTATAAGAATCAAGTTGATAGATTCTGTCAACCCTGGCCCCGGCCAGAAGATTTTTGCATTCATTTTTTAAAAAAGTCATGGTAAATCCATCTAAAGGCATAATCTTTCCCTCTTTCTTCTATACTATAATTCGCAACTTGTGGTATCATATAGAATAACACAAAAGTAAGGAGTTGTTCTTTCTTTGATTAAAAGTATGACTGGTTATGGAAGGGCTGAAATTGAAGCTTTGGGCAAAAGAATAAGCCTGGAAGTTAAAAGTGTCAATCACCGCCATATGGATCTTAATCTTAAACATCCCCGTAAATATTTAAAACATGAAGAAAAAATTCGCAAATTAATAGCAGAATATATTAACAGGGGCTATGTGGAAGTTTTTGTAAAAATAAAAAATATTGAGGAAGATAAGCTGACTGTTAAGGTTGATAAAAATCTTGCTCTTACCTATTATGAGTCCTTAAATGAACTGGCCGGACTCTTAAAGATAGAAAATGACTTGTCCCTCGAAAAACTTTTAGGCCTGCCAGAAATCTTGCAGGTTGAAGAAGAGGAAGAGGATATAGATGCAATTTGGCCCTATTATGAAGATGTTCTTCGCCAGGCTCTGGATCAAAACGTAGCTATGAGAATTCAGGAAGGCAGTCATCTGCAGGGGGACTTACAGGAGAGAATAGACCTCCTAAAAGAGATTAAGGAAAAAATAGCTCAAAGAAGTCCGGAAGTTGTTCTGGAATATAGAGAGAGACTAAGAATTCGCATAGAGGAACTTTTAGAAAATAAAGATTTAATTAATCAGGAAAAGCTGGAAAATGAGCTGGCTTTTTTTGCAGACAGGGCCAGTATTACTGAGGAAATAGTAAGGCTTGACAGTCATTTTAAACAATTTACCAGCCTGCTTGTATCAGCTGAAACAGTTGGCCGCAAACTGGACTTTCTTATCCAGGAAATAAACAGAGAGATTAACACTATTGGCTCAAAGGCAAATGATTCCTTTATTTCGGCTTCCGTGGTAGAGATGAAGGCTGAGCTGGAGAAGGTAAGAGAACAGGTACAAAATATAGAATAAAAAGATAAATTCTGGGGGTAGATAAATTAATGGGCAAGGGAATACTCTTAATTCTTTCCGGTCCTTCTGGTGCCGGCAAGGGGACAGTCTGTCACGAGGTAAGAAAAAGCTTTGCTAATATAAAATATTCCATATCGGCCACAAGCAGGAAGCCAAGAACCATTGAAAGAGAAGGCAGGGAGTATTTTTTTATCAGCAAGGAAGAATTTGAAGACTGGATAAAGCAAGATAAATTTTTAGAATATGCTTCTGTCTACGACAATTATTATGGAACTCCCAGAGAATATGTTGAGAAGATTTTGGAAGATGGCTATGACTGCATTCTGGAGATAGATCCTCAGGGAGCCATGCAAATTAAAGAAAAAGAAGCAGATGCTGTTTTTATTTTTATAGTTCCCCCTTCAATGGAGGAGCTTAGAAAGAGGCTGACCTTCAGGGGCACAGAAAAGCCTGAAGAAATAGCCAAGAGACTGGGCAATGCTAAAGAAGAATTTAAGAATTTACCCAACTATGATTATGTGATTATTAATGATAATATAGATAAGGCAGTAAAAGAAGTAGAGTCTATAATAATGGCTGAAAAGCTTAAAACAAGCAGAAATCTTGATTTGGTTAAACTGCTTGATGAGGAGGATAAAGAATGAACAGACCATATATTGATAACCTGTTAAAGAAAGTAGATAGCAAATACAGTTTAGTAATAGCTGCGGCCAGAAGGGCCAGGCAGATTGTTGATGGCCAGCCAGCCCTGGTGGATGAAAAAAAATATGACTTTAAAGCGGTTACAATAGCCCTGCATGAAATTGATGAAGGAAAAGTTAAAGTAGTCAGACAGACCCCTTAAAAAGGGGTCTTTTTAAACTTGTAGCTCTTTTTAAGGAGGTTAGATTTTGGTAGCTGAAGTTATTGTAAATATAGGCGGGAAAGATCTTTTAGAATATTCAGTTCCTGAAAACTTCAAGGGAAACCTTGCCGGCAGAAGAGTTATGGTCCCTCTTGGCAAAAGGAAGGTAGAGGGTCTGGTCTACAGGCTTAAAGACACTTCTGACTTACCTAACCTTAAGGGAATCATTGCCCTTTTGGACCCGGCGCCAGTCATATCCAGAGAATTGCTGGACTTACATCATTATCTTTCAGATTATTATCTGACTCCACTGATGCGGGTGGCTGAGCTCTCTTTTCCGGCCTCTGTTAAGGCAAGGAAGAAAAAAGTAATTAAGCTTGAAATTAGCCCGGAACAGGTGGCCCTTTTAAGTGGGGATGAAAAACTAATTATAGAGAGAATTGCCAAGTCAAAAAATCCCTGGCAATACTTTAAAGCCAGGCCCCAGCTTTTTAGCCTTTTTGAGCAAATGCTTGAGGCTGGCTTTTTAAGCATAGAAGATAATTTTGTTTTGCCTCAGATTAGAGCTAAAGCAGGCAGTAAAAGCCCTGGAAAAAAGGCTAGTGATCAGGGACTTATTTCTATAAAGCTAACCAGAGAACAAGAAGAGGCTATAGAAAAAATTAAAGAAAGCCCAAAACCTGTCTTGCTATTTGGAGTGACAGGCAGCGGCAAAACAGAAATTTACATTGAAATGATTAAAGAGACTCTTAAAGAAGGTAAATCGGCCTTATATATGGTACCGGAGATATCTCTTATAAGTCAGACTAAAAGAAGAATAGAAGAAAGACTGGATATCAAGATAGTAGACTGGCACAGTAAAATGTCTCTGGCAGAAAAAAATGCATCCTGGCAGGAAATCCAAAAGGGGCAGCCTCTTTTGGTTTTGGGGGCCAGAAGCTCAATCTTTGCTCCCCTAAAAAATCCGGCCCTGATAATTGTTGATGAGGAGCATGAAACTTCTTATAAGCAAAATGAACCGGACCCACGTTATAATGCCATCAATACTGCTTTAAAAAGAGCAGAACTGTCTGGGTCAAAAATAATTCTGGGGTCTGCAACACCTGACCTGGAAAGATTTTACAGGGCCCAGTCTGGCCAAATGGATATAGTCAGCTTAAAAAGCAGGCCAGATGATGCCAGGCTACCAGTGGTTGAAGTTGTTGATTTAAAGGAAGAGTTTAAAAAAGGTAACAGGTCTGTCTTTAGCAGGAGCCTGGAAGAAGCAATCAGAAAAAATTTGGCCAAAAAAGAACAGATAATCCTCTTTTTAAACAGGAGAGGATTTTCCAGATTTATTCTTTGTCGGGAGTGTGGGCATGTTATAAACTGCCCCGACTGCTCAGTACCCATGGTTATGCACAGAGGGCCAGACCTTCTCAAGTGTCACTATTGTGATAAAACAGCTCATATTCCCAGAGAATGCCCGGAATGCTCCAGCAGATTTATCAGGGATATGGGTATGGGAACCCAAAAAATTGAAGAGCTCTTACTGGATATTTTTCCCCAGGCCAGGATTACCAGGCTGGATCAGGACCAGGTTAAGGCCAGGGGATCGTATGATGAACTCCTGGGTGAGTTTTCCAGAAGAGAAAGTGATATTCTTTTAGGAACACAAATGGTGGTTAAGGGCCTGGATTTTTCTAATGTAACCTTGGTAGGTATCATTTCAGCTGATTTATCCCTTAATATTCCAGATATATATTCTGCCGAGAGAACCTTTCAGCTCTTAACTCAGGTGGCAGGCAGGGCCGGCAGAGGCCAGCTGCCAGGCAAGGTAGTAATTCAGACCTACAACCCGGAACACTTTGCTATAAAATGTGCCAGAGAGCATGATTACCTGTCTTTTTACAGGCAGGAAATAAAAGAACGCAAGCTAATGGATTATCCACCCTTTACCAGTTTGGTCAGGGTGCTTATTAGCGGGGAAAACCAAAAGAAGACAGAAGCTTATGCAGAAAAACTAGCCGGAATTTTTAAGGGGATCTTAAAGGATGAGGTTCTTTTGGGACCTGGTCAGGCACCAATAAATAAGATTAACAAGAGATACCGTTTTCATTTTATAATAAAAACAAAAGATAATAGCCTACACAATTACCTTAAGGAGAATTATAATAAACTTAAACAAGAAGGCGATAAAGAAGGAATCAGAATTCTTTTTGACAGAGATCCTTTTTTAATACTATAAGAGGAGGACAGGCAAATGGCCATATATAAAATAGTTACCAAGGAAGACCCCCTGTTAAGAAAACAATCCAAGCCTGTTAAGGAAATCAACGACAGCGTAAAGAAGATAGTTGCAAATCTTTTTGAAACCCTTTATAGCACAGATAATGGAGTTGGACTTGCTGCCCCCCAGGCCGGCATTTTAAAGCAAATTATCGTTATAGATACTAATGATGATGCCCCCATGGCTCTCATAAACCCAGAAATTATCTATGCAGACGGACAAATGGATTCCGAAGAGGGCTGCTTAAGCTGCCCTGAGGAATATGGTTTTGTAAAAAGAAATAAGAAGGTTAAAGTTAAGGCTCTTAATGAAGATGGACAGGAAGTAGAAGTTGAAGCAGAAGATTTTCTAGCCGTTGTTTTACAACATGAAATTGATCACCTAAAGGGCATACTTTTTATAGACAAATTAATTCCGGAAGAGGATAAGGAAGAATGAAAATAATTTTCATGGGAACACCTGACTTTGCTGGTCAGGCTCTAAAAGATTTACTAAAGAGCAAACATCAGGTTCTGGCGGTCTTTACCCAACCAGATAAGGCCAGGGGCCGGGGAAAAAAAATTTCCTTTTCACCGGTAAAGGAAATAGCCCTGGAGGCCGGTCTGCCAGTCTATCAGCCCCTTAAAATAAGGGACCAGGAAAATATTGACCTTATAAAAGAACTGGCGGCAGATATAATCGTTGTTGCTGCCTATGGTAGAATCCTCCCCCTGGAAATTCTTAATGCCCCCCGCTACGGTTCCATCAATATCCACGCATCTCTTTTGCCCAAATATAGAGGGGCTGCCCCAATTCACAGGGCTCTGATAGAGGGAGAGAAAACTACTGGGGTTACCATTATGCAAATGGATGAGGGTATGGATACAGGGGATATGCTTTTAAAAGGAGAAATAGATATTCCTCCTGAGGCTAATACCGGCCATATGTTTGAAGAGCTGGCTATTTTAGGTGGCAGCCTGCTTTTAGAGGCTCTGGATTTGATTGAAGAAGGCAAAATAGAAGCAGAAAAACAAAAAGAAGAAGAGGCTACCTATGCCCCTGTGTTGACAAGGGAAGATGAACTTCTGGACTGGCAGCTGCCGGCAGATCTTTTGGCTAATAAAATTAGAGGTATGAATCCCTGGCCCGGTGTCTATAGCTTTTTTAGAGGACAGAGGCTTAAAATACACCAGGTTTCCCTGCCTGATGATCTTTTTTTTGAAGAGACAGCTATGAAGGAGAAGAGACTTCAAAATCTTTTGCCGGGAACTATAGCTGGCTTTAGCCGGGAAGGCATATTACTTAAGACTGGCCAAGGCTTTTTACTCTTAAAAAGTTTACAACCAGCAGGTAAAAAAACTTTAGACCATGCAGATTTTGTCAATGGATATCAAGTTCTCGAAGGAGAAGTGTTAGGTATATAAATGGATAATTTAAATAAAAAGAGGATATACATAGCCCTTTTACTTTTGTCAGTTTTCTTTTTCAGCCTCTTATGGCTGGGGGCCAGGTATGTTCAAAAACAAGAAGATCCACTTTTGGCTAATAAAATATTCGCTATAGTTTCTTTTATTTTATTGGCAGCAATAATTATTTTTGCGCTTGCTATTTTAATCTTGGTTTTTAGCCTTATAAAAGAAAAGGATTATTCAAACAGTAACAAGGTTATAAAGGGAGTTGTAGATTTTCTCTTTCCCTTAAGCCTTTTTATTGGCAAGCTTTTGGGCATTGAAAAGGACAAGATTAAAGGATCCTATGTGAATGTTTGTAATCAGGTAGTAAGAACAAAAAAGTTTAATCTAAAGGCTGAGGAAATACTAATTTTAACCCCTCACTGCCTGCAAAATGCTTCTTGTGGACACAAGATAACTATTAAAATTGAAAATTGCCGCCAATGTGGCCTCTGCCCAATTGGCGATCTCTTAAAAATAAAGGAAGAAACCGGGGTGGAACTGGTGGTTGCAACCGGAGGAACCCTGGCCAGAAAGGCCATTATCGAAAAAAGGCCCAAGGGAATTGTTGCAGTTGCCTGTGAAAGAGATTTAACCTCAGGTATCCAGGATGTAAAACAGATTCCTGTAATCGGAGTTTTAAACCAAAGGCCCAATGGCCCATGCTATAACACACAGGTAGATTTAGACAAGGTTAAAGAAGCTATTGCTTTCTTTTTGGGAAGGAGCTACGAAGAATATGTCAGCCAGAGAAACAGCCTTAAAAATACTGTACAGGATTAATGAAGAGAGGGCCTATTCCAATATTGCTTTTGATAAAGAACTGGCTCTGGCATCCATGACTGACAGAAGGGATGTAGCACTAACGACAGAACTGGTCAATGGGACCATAAAGAATATGCTCTACTTAGACCATATCTTATCTCAGCTTTCCAAACAAAGGCTCAGCAAGCTGTCACCCTGGGTCAGAAATATTCTCCGCATGTCTCTTTACCAGATAATTTTCCTGGATAAAATCCCAGAGAGTGCAGCTGTTAATGAGGGAGTTAATCTGACAAAAAAATATTCTAACCCAGGATCTGTTAAATTCGTCAACGCGATTTTACGAAATTATATTAGGCAAAGGGACACCCTTTCCCTGCCTTCTAGGGAAGACGATCCCATAGAATATTTAAGTATTATATATAGCTTCCCAAAATGGCTGGTGGAACATTATGTAGGCCAATATGGTTTTGAAGATACAGAAAAGATGCTGGAGTTTTTCAATCAGCCTCCCCAGCTTTGGATAAGGGTCAACACCAATTTAATCAGTCTGGAAGAGGCCACTGCCTTTTTTCTTGAAAATAAAATTGAAGCCCAGGAGTCCAGGTTTATTCCGGAAGCCTTTTTACAAAAAAGCGGCCTTCCTCTTACTAAAACCGAAGAGTATCAAAAGGGATTTTTTTCATATCAGGATGAGACCTCCATGTTTGCCGTAGATATTTTAGGAGTCCAGCCTGGACAAAAGGTAGCTGACCTTTGTTCTGCCCCTGGCGGCAAGAGCCTTTTTATGGCCCAAAGAATGCAAGATAAGGGAGAAATTTTAGCTCTGGAACTGCATCAACACAGGCTAAAGCTCCTTGAAGAAGCCAGCAGAAGGCAGGGAAATACTATAATCAAAGCCCAGGAGGGCGATGCCAGGGAAATCTCAAAGGAATATGATGGATACTTTGATGCAGTTTTGCTGGACGTGCCCTGCTCAGGCTTAGGAGTAGTGGGAAAAAGACCAGATTTAAAATATCAGGCCAGCCCTGATAAATTTACAGAAATAACCCAGCTGCAAAAGGAGCTTTTAGAGGCAGGTGCCCGCATTTTAAAAGAAGGTGGCTCTTTACTTTACTCTACCTGCACCCTTAATGAGCTGGAAAACAGACATATAATTAATAACTTTTTAGAAGAAAACAAGAACTTTGAAAGACTTCCACTGCCAGAAAAATACAAAGAATTTGCTGACCAGGATGGAAATTTGCAAACCCTGCCCTTTAGAGATCATAAGAGCGGTTTTTTCATTTCTAAATTAAGAAAAAGGAGCCTTACCTAAATGCGTGATATCTTGGCTATGACCTACCCGGAACTGATAGAATTTTTTAAAGAGATTTCTGAAGCAAGATACCGGGCGGATCAGTTTGCCCAATGGATTTATGGCAAAAAATTAAAGGACTTTTCTGAAATAAGCAACTTTAAAAAAGACTTAAAAGACAAGCTGGCTGAAGAGGCTTTCATTTACAGTTCAAAATTAAGAAATGGTCAGGCCTCCAAAGATGGGACAAAAAAATTTCTTTACGCACTAGAAGACGGCCAGCTGATTGAAACAGTTCTCTTAAAGCAAAGAACAGATTCCGATTCTGTAAGGTATACCCTCTGTCTGTCAACCCAGGTGGGTTGTCCCATGAATTGTTCCTTCTGTGCAACCGGTAAATCTGGCTTTGAAAGAAATTTAACAGTTTCTGAAATAGTGGCCCAGGTGAGGGATACAGAAAGAATCGAAAAGATAAAGATCCATAACCTGGTTTTTATGGGCATGGGCGAACCTTTCTTAAACTATGACAATGTAATTAAGTCTATAAAAATCTTTAACGAAGAAAAGTTTTTCAATATTGGAATAAGAAGAATTACCCTTTCAACCTGCGGCCTGATTCCAGAGATTTATAAACTGGCCCAGGAAGATATGGATTTGGTTTTGGCTGTTTCCCTGCATTCAGCTGATGATAGCAAAAGATCATCTGTCATGCCGGTAAATAAAAAATATCCCCTGGCTGAATTAAAAGAGGCTATAGGGGAATATATTAATAAAACTAGAAGAAGAGTAAGCCTGGAGTATGCTATGATAAAGGGCTTTAATGACAGTCCTGCAGATTTAAGAAAACTGATTTCCTTCTGCCAGAATCTTATGGTTCACGTAAATCTGATACCGGTAAATGAAACGGAAGAAGGCTATAAAAAATCAGAAAAGACGGAATTATTTGCCCAGGAACTCAAGAAAAAAGGAATCGAAGCAAGCATCAGACAGGAAAGAGGCTCTGATATTGACGCAGCCTGTGGTCAGTTAAGGGCCAAGGGGAGGAAGTAATAATGGAACATAAATCCTTTACCCATATAGGATTACAAAGGAAAACTAATGAAGATGCCTGGTATGAAGATCCCAATGGT
>CAZUPR010000032.1:0-15869 GCA_964622305.1 uncultured Eubacteriales bacterium | reverse complement strand
TACTGCCTGTGGCCAGGGAAAAGATTTGGGTAAGGATTCCTTGGAAAAAGTTATTATTAGTCTGGACTGGACACCCAATACCAACCATACAGGGCTCTACGTGGCTTTAGAGAAGGGCTGGTTTGGAGAAGAGAGCCTGGATGTGGAAATTATTCAACCTGCTGAAGGAACGGTGGAGCAACTGGTTGCTGCTGGCAGGGTTGATTATGGAGTCAGCTATCAGGAAAATGTAAGTTTTGCCAGGGAGGAAAAAATGCCCATAGTTTCTATTGGGGCAGTAATTCAAAATAATACTTCTGGTTTTGCTTCTCTTGCTTCAAAAAATATTAAAAGGCCAGCAGATTTTGAAGGAAAAAGATATGGTGGCTGGGGCTCAGAGGCAGAGGCAGCAGTTTTAAAAACTCTTATGGACAAGGATGGAGCCGACTACAAGGAGGTAGAAATACTTACAACAGGTCCGGCAGACTTTTTTGTCTCCAGTGAAAAGAATGCTGATTTTTCCTGGATTTTTTATGGCTGGGATGGAATCGCAGCAGAGATCAGGGGTGTCGAGCTGGACTATATTGACCTGGCCTCCTTTGACGAAACTTTTAATTATTACACACCTTTATTAATTGCCAGTGAAGATACAGTTGCAAATAAAAAAGAAAGAACAAAAGCTTTCATGAGGGCAGTTACAAGAGGTTATGAATTTACCATAGAAAACCCACAAGAGGCAGCCCAGATACTTTTAAAGAATGCTCCGGAATTGGATGCTGATCTGGTTGTGGCCAGCCAGATTTGGTTAGCAGATAAGTTTGCTGCAGGCCAAACTTGGGGCGTGCAGAGTGAAGAAGTCTGGCAAAGATATGGTGACTGGCTCTTTGATTCAGGTCTCTTAAAAGAAAAATTTCTTGCCGGGAAGGCCTTTACCAATGAATTTATCAAAGAATAGCCTCTTAAGGCTGGAAAATATAAGTAAAGATTATGGTAGCCTTGAGGTTATAAAAGATATTAGTCTTGAGGTTAAAAAAGGCGAATTTGTAAGTATTCTAGGGCCTAGTGGTTCTGGGAAAACCAGCCTCTTTAGGATTATCGCCGGCCTTGACCAGGCAGACAGGGGCCAGATCCACTTAGCAAACAAAGGGATAGGCTATATGCCTCAGGATGACAGTCTTCTGCCCTGGAAAAATCTGGAAGACAATATTGCCCTGCCCTTATTACTAAAGGGTAAAAAAAAGGAAGAAATAAGGGAATCCTATGAGAAGCTTCTGCCCATTTTTGGTCTGGAAGGTTTTGAAAAGTATTATCCATTTCAACTATCCGGGGGCATGAAACAAAGAGCAGCTCTTTTGAGAACTTTTTTGACTGGGGCAGATTTACTCCTTTTGGATGAACCTTTTGCCTCCCTTGATGCTATAACAAGAATCAGCCTGCAAGAATGGCTTCTGGCTGTCTGGGAAAAATTTGAGACCTCCATTCTCTTTGTAACCCACAGCATAGAGGAAGCTATATATTTGTCTGACAGAATTTATGTCTTGTCCAGACAGCCCGGGACTATTACAATGGAAAAAAGCCTTGATTTAAAAAGGCCCCGTAGTCCGGAAATGATGACCTCAAAAGAATTTAATGATTACAGGGATATTTTTTATAAGGCACTTAGAGGTGACTAAATGGAAAGACTTATTCTTTTTGCCAATGGTGAATTTTCCCGGGAGGATTTTTATCTCAATGAAATCAGGGAAGATGATTTTATAATCTGTGCCGATGGTGCTCTTAATTTTGCCTGGCAGCTGGGCCTTAAAGTTCAGATGGTTGTTGGTGATATGGATTCAGCCGATCACAGCATCTTAGAGAAACTTGTGGAGGCAGGAAGACAAATAATAAGATATCCGGCAGAAAAGAATGAGTCTGACCTGGAATTGGCTATTTTAGAGGCAATTAAAATGTCCCCGGAGGAAATAATAATCTTTGGGGCTTTGGGAAAGAGGATAGACCATCTTTTTGCCAACCTCATGCTCTTGGATCTCCCATTAAAAGCTGGAATTAAGACTTCAATTTTAGAAGAAGATTATGAAATTATTCTTACTGATAAGTCAATTGAAATTGAAGGTGACTCTAAAAGTAACCTATCTCTTTTTCCTCTGGATGGGCCAGTGAGGATATTAAAAACTCAGGGGCTTAAATATCCTCTGAATAATGAAAGCCTCTATGTTGGTGCGGCCCGTGGCCTTAGCAATCAATTTACTGCAGAAAAGGCAAAAATAGATATAAAAGAAGGGAAACTATTAGTAATCAAAAGTAAATTCTAACCTGGCAGATTTTTGCCAGGTTTTTTATTTACATAATGCAGAAAAGGGGTTATAATAGACACATGAACATATGAATGAACGCTCATATATTTAGCTCTAGGAAAGGAGTCTTGTCTAATGAGTAAAGAATTAGTAATCAATACCCAGTGCGCTTCAGGCAGCTGCAATCATGGAGGAAACGAGCACGATCACGATCATGAACATGACCACGGCCATGGTCACGATCATGGACATGGTTTCCCCCTTTATTTTTTAATTCCAGGGATAGCCTTTTTGGTTACAGCCCTTTTAATAAAGAACAACTATCCAATATTAAGTATTTTAGCCTTTATTGCCTCCTATCTTTTGATAGGCGGAGATATTGTTCTTCTTGCTGTGAAAAATATTTTTAAAGGGAAAATTTTTGATGAAAATTTTTTAATGGCCCTGGCTACAAGTGGGGCTCTTGCTATTGGTGAATACCCTGAGGCAGTTGCTGTTATGCTTTTTTATAAGGTTGGTGAAGCTTTTCAGGACAGGGCTATTGATAATTCAAAAAAGTCCATCAGGGCTCTTATGGATATAAAGCCAGATATTGCCAACATGTTTATAGAGGGACAAGAAGTTGAAGTTGATCCGGCCCTTGTTCCAGTAGGTTCTTTAATTTTGGTAAAGCCAGGTGAAAGGATCCCTATAGATGGTTTTGTTGTGGAAGGCTCTTCTTCGCTGGATACATCAGCTTTGACAGGTGAATCACTTTTACGTAATGTTCTTCCGGGATCAGAAGTTTTAAGCGGATCAGTTAATACAAGCGGGCTTTTAAAAATAGAGACCAGTAAAACTTTTAGTCAGTCAACAGCCAGTAAGATAATTGAAATGGTTCAGCATGCTGGTAACAAGAAGGCTGAGACAGAAAAGTTCATAAGTAAATTTGCTTCATACTATACTCCTGCAGTTGTATTTCTGGCGCTTCTTATAGCTTTTCTTCCACCCTATTTGCTACAGATGGGATCTTTTAATGAATGGCTTTACAAGGCTTTGGTATTTTTAGTAATCTCCTGTCCATGTGCCCTGGTGATTTCCATACCCCTTGGCTTTTTTGCCGGCATCGGAGCAGCTTCCAGACAGGGAGTTCTTGTTAAGGGAGGAAACTATCTTGAAGCCCTTAATATGGCTCATACAGTAGTTGTTGATAAAACAGGAACTTTGACAGAGGGCGTCTTTAAACTAAGAGATATTTTACCGGAAAAAAACTTTGCAAAAAAAGAAATTCACTACTTTGCGGCCCTGGCTGAGAGTCATTCCAGCCATCCCATAGCCCTTTCTATCAGGGAAAGTTATGATGGGAATCTTGATATTAATGATATCGAAAAATATGAAGAAATTGCTGGCCAAGGAATCAGCGCTTTAATAAAAGGAAAAGAAATTCATTTAGGCAGTGAGAAATTAGTTGCTTCACAAGGGCTCGAAAGCCTGGCTGGAAAAACTATTAACCGTGAGCCAGGAATGGCAGCAGTTTATCTTTGGATTAATAAAGAATTTGCCGGACAGATAATCTTATCTGACAAGATCCGCCAAGAATCTTTTGGACTCCTGCAAGCTCTGGAAGAAGTTGGAATTAAAGAATTTATTATGCTTACAGGTGATGAAGAAGCTACTGCAAAATCAGTTGCTGCAAAGCTTGGCATTAAAAAGGTTTTTGCTAATCTTATGCCACAGGATAAATTGGATATTTTGGAAGAGACTCTGGAAGGTAAAAATAAAAATGAGAAGGTTATCTTTATCGGCGATGGCATTAATGATGCTCCGGTTCTTGCAAGGGCTGATGTTGGTATCGCCATGGGAGGCATTGGTTCAGACGCTGCCGTTGAAGCTGCAGATATAGTCTTTATGAGAGATAATCCAGCCAGCCTGGTTGAAGCTATCAAGGTTGCAAAAGATACCAGAAGTGTGGTTTTGCAAAATATTGTTTTGGCTTTGGGCGTAAAAACTCTTGTAATGATTTTGGGTGTTGCAGGTTTGGCTGGTATGTGGGAAGCAGTCTTTGCCGATGTTGGTGTAGCTTTGCTTGCAATTTTAAATTCCGTAAGAATTCTGGCTAAATATAGATAGAATTAAATTTGGAAAAGTGATTTATAAAGCTCCTTTATTGGGTATATAATTTAGGTAAGAAATACCTAAGGAGGAAAGTTTATGAAGAACAAAAAGATTTACGCACTGGTGTTGGTTGTCTTTATGATGGCAACATTTGTAGCAGGCTGCGGCGGAGGAAAGCCTGCTGATGTCACACAAAAGGCAAAAATTGGTATGGTCACAGATGCAGGAACTATTGATGACAAGTCATTCAACCAGGGAACATGGGAAGGTATTGTAAAGGCAGAAAAGGAACTTGGTGTAGAGAAGAGATATTTAAAACCAGTTGGAACTACTGAAGCAGACTATATTAAAGAGATTGCTAACTTAGTAGATGCTGGCTTCGAAATGATTGTATGCCCAGGCTACAAATTTGAAACAGCAATTTTTGAAGCACAAGAACGTTATCCAAATGTTAAGTTTGTAATTATTGATGGTGCTCCACACGCTGGTGACTATAACTATGTAGTTGCTGATAATACAGCAGCCATTTATTTTGCTGAAGAACAATCTGGTTTCCTGGCAGGTTTAGCAACAGCTTTACAATTGCAAATGGGTGAAACAGGTTTTGTAGGTGGCATGGAAGTGCCTGCAGTACAAAAGTTTAACTGGGGCTTCCAACAAGGCGTAACTTATGCCAATGTAAATTACGAAACTATGGTAACAATTGCTAAAGAAAATGTTGTTTATCAGGGAAGTTTTGACAATATTGCAGCAGGTCAACAATTGGCAGCTCAAATGTATGATAAGGGTGTTGACGCAATTTTTGCGGCAGCTGGATCTGTGGGTATTGGTGTTATTAACGAAGCCAAGGCCAGAGCTAATGATGGTAAAGACGTTTGGGTAGTTGGTGTAGACGTAGACCAATATACTGAAGGTGTTTATGCAGATGGTAAATCAGCAGTTCTTACTTCTGCTATGAAGTATATTGATGTTGTAACCTTTGATATGGTTGATGCTCATTTGAAGGGCGAATTCCCAGGCGGACAAACCCTGGTTTTTGATGCTGCAAATGATGGCATTGGTATTCCAAAAGTAAACCCAAATCTTGATGATGATGTTGTAGCAGAAGTGGCTAAAGTTTATGAAATGATTAAAGACGGCAGCCTGGTTGTTTCTGATGTTCAAGGCAATTTAATTAAGTAAAGAAGCTAAAGGGCGGACTTTGTTCGCCCTTTTTTTGGATTTGGAGGAAGCCATGGAATACATAGTTGAGATGCTTGATATCAGAAAAGAATTCCCTGGGGTTGTAGCCTGCGATGATATAACCCTGCAACTTAAAAAGGGAGAAATCCATGCCCTCTTGGGAGAAAATGGGGCTGGCAAATCTACCCTGATGAGTATTCTTTTTGGTATGTACCAGCCGGACAGAGGCACCATCAGGATAAGGGGAGAAGAAAGAAAAATAACTAATCCTAATATTGCCAATGAACTGGGTATTGGAATGGTTCACCAGCATTTTAAGCTGGTGGAAAATTTTACAGTAACTGAAAATATTATTTTGGGTATGGAAAGCAGAAAAGGATTGGTTGTTGATAAGAAATCATCATCAAAAAAAATCAAGGAGCTTTCTGAGCAATATGGTCTTAATGTAAGCCCAAATGCTTTGATAAGTGATATTTCTGTTGGAATGCAGCAGAGGGTGGAAATTCTTAAAATGCTTTATCGTGATGCTGAAGTGCTTATTTTTGACGAGCCCACAGCAGTTTTGACTCCTCAAGAAGTTCAGGAACTTTTAAAGATAATGAAAGATCTGATTAAAGAAGGAAAATCAATTATTTTAATAACCCACAAGCTTAAAGAAATTAAGGCAGTGGCTGACAGATGTACCATAATCAGAAGAGGAAAATATGTTGGCACAGTGGATGTAAGGGAAACTTCCACAGAAAAAATGGCGGAAATGATGGTAGGCCGTAAGGTCTCCTTTAAAATTGAAAAAGAAAAGGCAGAACCTGGTATTAGTGCCTTGGAAATAAATGATTTATCAGTGAAAAACAATCTTGGAACCCTGGGCCTTAAAAATTTCACTTTAGATGTTAAGTGTGGGGAAATTGTGGGCCTGGCTGGAGTTGACGGCAATGGTCAGGGAGAATTGGTTGGGGCTCTTACGGGCCTTTTAAAGCCTGAAAGTGGGCAGATTCTTTTAAAAGGCAGTGATATAGCTGGCCTTTCCATAAGAGAGAGGATTGGCCGAAAAGTTTCCCATATTTCTGATGACCGGCAAAAGTATGGTCTGGTACTGGAATACAGTTTGGCTGAGAACCTGGTTTTAAAGAAATATTTTCAAAGCCCTTTTTCAGAGAAGGGTATCCTGGATTATAAGGCAATAAGTAACTATGGGGATAAAATTATCAAGGACTTTGATGTCAGGGCAGGCCAGGGTGGGCGCACCATGGTCAGGTCCATGTCAGGTGGCAACCAGCAGAAGCTGGTTGTGGGACGGGAAATCGACAGTAACCCAGATCTCTTGATAGCCGTCCAGCCCACCCGGGGCCTGGATGTTGGTGCTATAGAATACATCCACAAGAGATTGCTTGAGCAGAGAGACCAGGGCAAGGCGGTTTTAATGGTTTCTTTGGAACTTGATGAGATTTTAAATCTCAGTGACAGAATAGCTGTAATTAACCACGGAGAACTTATCGGCGTTGTAAATGCCGATGAAACAAATGAAGCTGAAATTGGTCTGATGATGACGGGCATAAAGAGGGGTGAGATTCTTGAAAATAACCATTAAAAGAGAATACTTACTCTCTTTAATCGCGGTAATTTTAGGTTTAATTGCTGGGGCTCTTCTTATGTTCTTATCTGGTTATGACGCAATCAGAGGTTTTTTGTATCTTTTCCGGGGCGGACTGATGAACTTGGAAAGGATTGGCAATACCATTGCTTCGTCAACGCCACTTATATTTTCAGGTCTGGCTGTGGCCTTTGCCTTCCGTACGGGCCTCTTTAACATCGGTACTGCCGGCCAAATGCTCATGGGAGGCTTTGCTGCTTCATATGTAGCCCTTAATGTGGGGCTCCCTAAGCCCTTGCTTTTGACGCTAATGCTCCTGGTAGCCATTCTTACCGGAGCCCTCTGGGGTGGGATTTCAGGTTGGCTTAAGGCCAAATTTAATGTTCACGAAGTAGTTTCTACCATCATGCTCAACTGGATTGCCTACTGGTCAGTATATTACCTGGTACCTATGTATATGAAGGCCGAGTTTTTAGAAACTGAATCCAGAAGGATTCCAGCAGCTGGATCTCTTAGGGTAGACTGGCTGAGAGAACTCTTTAATGGTTCCTATATAAACCTTGGTATTTTTCTGGCAATTATTTTTACTATTTTAATAGCTTTTATACTTGATAAAACTACCCTGGGTTACGAGCTTAAGGCAGTTGGTTTTAACAAGACTGCAGCTGAGACAGCCGGGATAGATGTAAACCGTAACATTATTCTTTCTATGGCTATTTCAGGGGCCTTGGCTGCCATTGGCGGTATGACTCTTTATGCAGGGACAGCTGTTAATATCCAGATTGGGATTTTACCCAACCAGGGTTTTGATGGCATTGCTGTTTCTCTTTTAGGAGCCAACGCACCGGGTGGTGTTTTTGTGGCTTCGCTTTTCTTTGGCCTCTTACACTCCGGCAAAGGTTTTATGACCGCAGTCACTGGTATACCACCGGAAATTGCCGATACCATAATCGCCACCATAATTTATTTTGCCGCAACCAGTATCGTAATTGACCGCTTTTTAGAAAACAGAAAAAGAAAGAGGGAGGGAAAATAAATGTTTGATTTAATTATTCAATTATTTCCTTATGCTATTGCCTTTACCATTCCTCTTTTGATTACTGCTTTGGGCGGCCTCTATTCTGAAAGAAGTGGCGTGGTAAATATTGGTCTTGAAGGTCTCATGGTTGTAGGAGTCTTTTCTGCTGCCCTGGTTATTCATCTTTTGGAAAGAAGTCATCCCTCTATGGCTATCTGGCTGGGTATCCTGGCTGCCATTGTGGCCGGAGCTCTTTTTGCCCTACTTCATGCCTTTGCCTCCATTACCCTTCAGGCAAATCAGATAATTTCCGGGATTGCTATAAATATGACGGCTACAGCAGTAACTGTTTATTTAGCAAGAGGCATAACAGGCAGTGGAAATATCAGGATTCTTTTGGGTCTGCCCAGAAAGGATATTCCTTATTTGTCGGATATACCTATAATTGGCAAGATGTTTTTTTCCAATACTTATGCCACCACCTGGCTGGTCCTTTTAATTCTTTTAGTTTCCTGGTTTCTTCTCTACAAGATGGTCTTTGGTTTGAGACTTAGGGCCTGTGGTGAGCATCCTCATGCTGCAGATGCGGCCGGAATCAACGTTTATCTGGTAAGGTATATAGCAGTTATGATCTCAGGAGCTTGCGCAGGTCTTGGTGGTGCTGTTATACTAGTTACTTATTCAGGAGAATTTAATGGCTCTGTGGCCGGCCTTGGATTTTTGGCCCTGGCAGCCTTAATTTTTGGGCAATGGAAGCCCTTGGGAATTCTGGCAGCAACCTTCTTTTTTGGTTTTGCCTCTACAGTGGCCAACGTCTCACAGGTCGTTCCCTTATTGGCTAAGATACCGCCTATTCTCCTAAAAACTTTCCCTTATGTATTTACTCTCATTGCCCTGGTCTTTTCTGCCAAATCTTCACAGGCGCCCAAGGCTTCTGGTGAGGCTTATGATAAGGGAAAACGCTGATTAAGATGGAGGAAAAATGTTAAACACAAATTTCAAGGTAAGGATGGCTTTCTACTTTTTTGGAATAGCTACTCTTACCTTTGGTATAGCACTAACAATTAAAGCAAATCTTGGCGCCTCACCTATGGACGCTCTCCTGGTGGGGCTTCATAATTCCTTTGGCCTTACAGTTGGAAGCTGGGAGTACATTATTGCTTTTTGCATGCTCTTTTTAAATTCTTTGGTCATAGGTAAAAGACCACAACTTCTTTCTATGAGTACGGCAGTTCTTGTTGGTCTGGGTATAGATTTATGGCTAAGGATTTTTGCACATTTGCATATTTTTGGGATTTTTTGGATTGACGTTTCTTCCTTGGTTATTGGAATAGCTCTTTGTGCCATTGGAATTTCAACCTATTTACAGGCAGATTTTTTACCAGCCCCCTTTGATGAGACTATGCTGGTTATCAGTCAGAAACTAAATGTTTCCCTCTTTATGGGTAAAACAATTCTTATGAGTTTTTTCCTTTTGCTGGCTATAATTTTCAAGGGGCCCATAGCCCTTGGCACCATTATAAGTCTTTTGGTTTCAGGACCTATTATTGGCTGGTTTTATCCCAGGATGAAGCTGATTAAGGAAAGAAGACTGGAGGCACTTTTATGAGAGGCGTAAAAAAAGAAAAGAGATATTTAGGGGACATTCCTTATTTGATTTTAGAAAAAGAAAATCAAAAGAAGTTTTTAGGAACTATATTTTTGTATCATGGCTGGTCTTCATGCAAAGAAAATTATGAATTTATCGGCAGCATTTATGCCCTGAATGACTTTCAGGTTATTATACCAGACTCCATAAATCACGGTGAAAGAGGCAGCCTTGCCTATGAAGAAGCCCAGGTAATGGAAGATAATTTCTGGAAAACAGCTATAAATAGCGTTGATGAATATTTTGCCATTAAAAAAGCTTTGCAAGCTGAAGGCAGACTGGCTTCAGATAAGCCTATTCTGACGGGTTCATCCATGGGTGGTATGATTGCCAGTGGGATTTTTGCCAAGGATAAAGATGCGCTTAGTTTGGCTGTAATGAATGGAGCCTGTGACTGGGCTGATCTAGACCGGAGAGTAAAAGAAAGCAGGAAGCTGGACCGGCAAAGGGGAATTGAAGCTTCTCTCCTGGAAGCCTATAATCCTGCTGCAAATAAAGAAAACTTCCTGCAAAGACCTCTTCTCATCCAACATGGGGAGAATGACCATTCGGTCCCAATTGAGACCCAGGAAGCTTTTTATACTTTGATTTCAGATCTATATAAAGATTGCCCAGAGAGGTTAAGGTTCACCAGAATTCCAAATTTAAACCACCATAAAACCACTGGCATGATTGAAGAATGCCTGGCCTGGTTTACGAACCTTTAAGATCCTGCATTTTATCATAGGCCATGTCATTAATTCTTTGCTCACCATTAGGTTTAACAATGGCTTTAAAGAAAAATTTTCTGGCTTCTTGTGGATTATTGAATCGCTGATAAAAGAGTCCAAGAAGATAGGACATTTGCTGATCTTCCTTTACTGAGGAAGAACCACTTTTGAAATAGGATTCATAGTAGTAGTAAAAAGCCTGCATGGAGGCCTTTTGGTAGAAGGCTATATCGCCTAAATCTTTGTAGAGCCAGGATAGGCGAATCCAAATTCTTGCCAGGTCCTTGTCCTTATCTTTTTTATGCAAGATACTTTGAATAGCTTGATAATAGGAATTTAGAACATGATCAATAGTTTGCTGCTCCCCGGTCTTTTCAGAAAAGATTTTCCTTAAAAGATCTTTTCTGGCCAGGATTGCTTCCTGAAGATATCCTGGAACTTTTTTAGAAAAATCATCAGTGAAGTTTGCATAATAGCAATTAGGGCAAGACCAGATTGAGTACCAGAGAGGATCAAAATCTTTATAGACCATACGGAAATCTTCTTCAATTCTTTCCAGGTTGAGTCTGGAATGTCTAACCATATAGGCGTCAAAATTATGCCCACAAACAGGGCATTCTTTTTTTGTCTCTGTAACAAAATTTTTATAGACATCTGGTTCAGGCACTTGATAAAGTGTGTGTCCCCCTGGGAAAAAATTGTTGAGAAAAGTATCTTCGGAAAAAACAAGCTCTGGTTTATCGGCTACACTCAAATCAGAATTAGTACTTGTGGCTTTAGGGGCCAGCGGGCTGGCAGGAAGATCGCTAGCAGGGTTGGTTTCTTTTAGAAGGTCCAGATATCTGACTTCCAGTTCTGCATATCTTGATGTTTGAAAACGCAAACGGTTACTCAGGCTTTGCATGATTTTTATAGCAAAGGCGGGGTCGGCGGCAATAGCTTTTCCAAAGTTTTCCTTACTAATCATTAAAAAAAGACATTCTTCCTGAGTTATGGCAGTTGTTGATCTGGGAGAATCTTCCAGAAGGGCCATTTCACCAAAAAAATCTCCGCTTTTAAGGATAATCAGGGGTTGGCAATCCTTTATCTGGTCGCCAGCGTAAATATTAACGGAACCACTTAAGATAATATACATATCATTGCCAAAATCCCCCTTACGAAAAAGGATTTTTCCATTTTCAACTTTAACCAGGCGGCCGGAATTTTTAAGGGTTGATATTTTCATAATAAAGCACCTTTCTCTTGTAAAAATCCTCTTTAAATTATATCATTAAGAGAGGAGGCGAATGAATTGAATCTAACTAAAAGATACTCAATAAAAGAAGAAATTGCAAATGCTATTTCGCATGGTTTGGGACTGGCTTTTTCCATTGTGGCCCTTACCCTTCTCCTTGTTTATTCTATCAGTAAGAGCGATATAACGGCAATTATTGCCTTTTCAATTTATGGGGCTACAGGTATTTTTCTCTTCTTGGCATCTACTTTATATCATAGCTTACCTGTTGAGAATGTTAAAAGAGTTTTACGGGTTTTTGATCACTCATCAATCTACCTTTATATAGCTGGGTGTTATACTCCAATTGCCTTATTGGGAATGGAGGGTGGCTGGAGGGTTGCTGTTATCGTCAACGTCTGGCTGATTGCTATAGCAGGTGTGACCTTTAAAATCCTTACCTATAAATCAATGGAAAAGTATAAAAAGTACTCTTTGATTCTTTATCTGGCCATGGGCTGGATGGCTGTTTTTGCTATAAAGCCTCTTTTGGCAAATTATCCACTGGGTTTTTTAATGTATCTTTTGGCAGGCGGCTTAGTCTATAGCGTTGGGACAGTTTTTTATGCTATAAAAAAGATACCTTTTAATCATGCAATCTGGCACTTGTTTGTCCTGGGAGGAACAGTGGTTCACTTCCTGGGGATCTTTAAATATCTGGCTTAAAAGATAATCAGAAGAGGGGGATGCAGATATGGGCTGGCGTTTTGTTTTATCTTTGATTTTTTCAATAATTGTCGCTCTTTTTGCCATAGCCAATGCGGCTGCAGTAAGAGTTAATTTTATTATTGCAGTTTATGAGGTTTCCCAGGCTCTGGTTATTCTGATTTCAGCAATGGCCGGTGCCCTTATCGTGCTGCTTCTCAGTGTTGTAAGAAGTATTAAAACAAACATGAAAATAAGCAATCAAGAAAAAGTTATTGAAGAATTACAAAATAAGAATGAAGCAACTTTAGAACAGTTTTCTCTCTTGGAAAAAAAGTATGAAGAGCTGTTTGTTGAAAGGGATTGTCCAGAAAAAGAAAGCGAAAGGATTCCTGAGCTTCAGATATCAGACTCAGAAGGGAGTGTTGATTTATGAACACAGAATTTGAAGGTAAGAAACCAGTTATTGATCCCAAAGCTTATTGCGCCGAAGGTTCAATAGTTGTTGGCGATGTTGAAATAGGAGAGTTTGCCAGTATTTGGCATAATGTTGTAGCCAGAGGAGACGTCAATTATATTAGAGTAGGAAAGTATTCTAACGTTCAAGATAATTCCGTCCTGCATGTTGCCGATGATTATGCCTGCATAATTGGTGACTATGTTACTGTTGGCCATTGTGCAGTTATCCATGCCTGTACAGTTGAAGACCACTGCCTGATTGGTATGAATGCCACCGTTTTAGATGGAGCAGTAGTTGGAGAAGGCAGCATAGTAGCAGCTGGCAGTGTGGTAACGGGTGGCACTATAATTCCACCAAATTCACTGGTTGCAGGGGTACCGGCAAAAATTATAGGTTCAACAGAAGGCAGAAGAGAAAATATTCACGCCCAGGCAGTTAAGTATAAAACACTTTGGACCAAAAGATACGGACTTATGCCAGATGCAGGCGGCGAAGAATACACAGGTAAAAAAATAGTTTAGGGCGACTGGGTCGCCCTTTTTTTATTCCGATTCATGAAGTTTACCAAAATCATTATCACCAAAAAGAAGTGTCATATAATCACGTCTACAATATAGTATTCGGCTTATATAAATAATATCTGCTTCTACGAGGTAAAATATATAATAATTACTAGAAACTAAAAAACGGTAGTTGCTTTCAATGCAAGAACGATTTGACAGCAATGGACCCATAAGAGGAAAATCGATAAGTTTATCTACAGTTTCTTGTATTTTGTTTAAAATATTCAGTGCGGCCTTTGGACTTTTTAAATTATCTGATATATAGTCGCCTATTTCTATCATATCTTGCATAGATGCTGGTGAATATTTGATTTTAGTCACGGTAACGTTCCTCAAGCATTTCTCTGACCTCTTTAGCATCTAACCAGCCATCTTCTTGGCCAGATAGTTCACCTTCTTTTAGTAGTTGGCTAAGTTTTCGCCAAGCTAAAATTTTTTCATATTCTTTATACTCTTCGATATCCATAAGAGCATACTTTCCATAGCCATTTTTAGTCAAGAATACTGGTGATCCAATTGCAACATCACGAAGAACTTTTCCGTAATTTCTCAATTCTGATATAGGCTTAATTTTAGGCATGATAACACCTCCATACATTTATAATAATACAAATATTCGTAAAATTCAACGATGAATTAAACGAAAAAAGGCGATTTATTCGCCTTTTTTTGCCTCCGCTCTGCGGAAGGGAATGTCGATTCCTTCCTTATCAAATTCTATCTTAAATCTCTCCAGCAAATCAAAATAAACCTGGTAGTAGGTTCCCTGCTCAATCCAGACCCAGGCCACAATGTTAAGCACATTTTCAGTCCACTCGCCCAAACGAATTGATGGCGGAGGATCTTTTCTCACACCAGGGTAATTATTTACAGCTTTCAGCATTACCTTTTCAACATGCTTGAAATCTTCCTTATAAGAAACCGGGATGGTTAAATCCAACCTCCTTATGGGCTTACTTGAGAAGTTAATTATAGAATCATTGGACAGCTGAGAATTTGGTATAGTGACTACCTTGTTATCCAGGGTAATAAGCTTAGTATAAAAAATTTGAATTTCCTGGACTGTGCCAGTATGGCCTGCTCCGGTAATATAGTCACCAGACTGAAAGGGCTTAAGGGTCAGTAAAAGAAAGCCTCCGGCAAAGTTAGCAAAGCTGCCTTGCAGGGAAAGACCTACCGCCAGTCCCAAGGAGCCTAAGATTGCTACAAAGGAAGTTGTTGGTATCCCTAAGAAGGCAATCAAACTTATAAGCAGGGCTGCCTTTAGAGTTATCTCGCCAAGTTGAAAGAGAAAATAAACCGAATCATTGGTAATTTTATTTTTATAGGTCTTTTTTAAGAGTCTGCTAAAAAGGTTAATTAACTTAAAGCCAAGAAAAAGAAAAATAAGAGCTAAAAGAATATTTATGGCATTAGTACTAATAATTTCTATGTATTTTTCCAAGTCATAAACCACCCTTCTAACTGGAATAATACTATATTTATGGTAAAATTTACAGTAGATTTCAAATTTCATAAAAACTAAAGGGGGAATCTTCTTGCTAAAAGAATATATTGAAAATGGTTTTGGTATAAAGGAAGACTTAAACTGTGCTGAACAAATTCTTCATGGTGCCAATCATGTCTACAAGCTGGGGCTTTCTGATGACTGCCTGCGTTTAGCCGGAGGCTTTGGTGGTGGTATGGCTGCAGAGGATGCCTGCGGAGTTGTTACAGGGGCAAGTATGGTTTTTTCCCGCATTTTTATCAGTGAAAGAGCCAGAACAAGCCCTTTAATCAGAGAGGTTAACTGCGAATTTAACCGCCGTTTTAATGAGGCTCTTAAAAGCACCAATTGTAAGGAATTAAAAGATATGTACCGCAGGGAAGAGGGCTGCAAACCAATCATTGTTGCCGGTGCCGGCATTATTGATGATTTACTTAAAGAATATAACTTGGCCGGGGAGGAAGCATAAGAATGACCAATGTTGAAAGAGTAGAGAAATTTTTAAGGGAAAGAGGCTATGAGGGAGATGTGGTTGTTACAGAAGAATCTACCGCCACAGTTGAAGAAGCAGCTGCAGTAGCCGGTGTTGAACCTGCCCGTATCGCCAAAAGTCTTTCATTTAAATTAAAAGATGGTTCCTGCCTGATTGTGGTCAGCCAGGGCATGGGCCGTGTGGATAATAAGAAATTTAAGGCAGCCTTTGGCACCAAGCCCAAAATGCTAAAGGCTGATGAAGTTGAAGAAATGACTGGTTATCAGGTTGGTGGAGTTTGCCCCTTTGCTTTAAAAGAGGGAGTAAAGCTTTATTTGGATGTTAATCTAAAAGAATTTGACACTGTCTTTCCATCGGCAGGATCGGCAGCATCTATGATAGAAATTACTCCAGATGAACTCTTGCGGGTTTGCGGAGGAGAGTGGACCGATGT
>CAZUPR010000031.1:0-15925 GCA_964622305.1 uncultured Eubacteriales bacterium | reverse complement strand
GCTGAACCAAGTACACCAGCAACGTTTGGACCCATGGCGTGCATCAGAAGGAAGTTTCTTGGGTTTTCTTTCTGACCAACAACCTGGGCAACACGAGCTGCCATTGGAACCGCAGAAACACCTGCTGAGCCAATTAATGGGTTAACAGTTTTTCCTGAAAGGGCACACATGATGTTACCAAAAACTATACCACCAGCAGTACCAAATGAGAAGGCCATTAAACCAAGGGCGATAATCATAAGAGTTTGTGGTGTTAAGAAGGTAGCAGCATTAGCTGTAGCTCCTACAGTTGTTCCAAGGAAAATAGTAACTATGTTCATCAAAGCGTTTTGAGCTGTGTCGTTAAGACGCTCAACAACACCAGATACACGGAAGAGGTTACCAATCATCAGCATACCGATAAGTGGACCAGCATCTGGAAGCAGAAGAACACAAACTATTGTAACCATGATTGGGAATACAACCAGTTCTGTATTGGAAACAGTTCTAAGCTGTTTCATAACAATCTTTCTGTTTTCAGAAGAAGTAAGGGCCTTCATAATTGGAGGCTGAATAATTGGAACCAGAGCCATATAAGAGTAAGCTGCAACAGCTATTGGACCAAGAAGGTGCGGAGCAAGCTTACTTGTTAAGTAAATTGCTGTAGGACCGTCAGCACCACCAATAATAGCAATGGAGCTGGCTTCTTGAGCTGTAAAGCCCATGATAGCGGCAACAATGAAGGCACCGAAGATACCTAATTGAGCGGCTGCACCAAGTAAAAGAGTTTTTGGGTTAGCAATAAGTGGACCAAAGTCTGTCATTGCGCCAACACCCATGAAGATGATTGGTGGGTAAACACCAAATTTTACACCTCTGTAAAGGTACCAAAGGATACCACCAGGTTCTGATAATTTCATTTGTAGAACTTCACCAGGATTTAATTGTAAGCCTGGGAAAAGAAGTCCCTGAGGATCACTATAAACAGTATAATCTGGGTTCATAGTAATTTCTGGAACATATATTGGCGGATTCATGATTGGTGCTAATGGGAAGTTAGTAAGTAACATACCAAAAGCGATTGGAAGTAACAATAATGGCTCGTAGCCTCTCTTGATTGCTAAGTAAAGCAGAACAAGAGAAACCAGCATCATTATTGCTGATCCAACATCCAAATGCATGAGGCCGGCTGAATTAACTAAATCGAATAAAGCTTCAGAAATTTGAAAATCTTGCATTGTGCTAATACAACCCCTCTCAAAATAATCAGGTTAAAAACTTAACCAATTACAAACAATACATCTCCTGGGTTAACTGCTTGACCTTCAGTTACAGGAATTTGTTTTACAACACCAGCTACGCCAGTTGTAATTTCGTTTTCCATTTTCATGGCTTCAAGAATCATTACTACATCGCCTTCAGCTACGGTGTCGCCAACCTTTTTAACAAGCTTAAAGATTTTTCCTGGCATTGGAGCTTCTACAGTTTCGCCTTCAGCGATTGCAACTGGAGCTGCTGCTGGTGCAGGAGCTGCTGCTGGAGCTGGAGCTGGAGCTGCTGCTGGTGCAGGAGCTGCTGGTCTTGCAACTGGGGCTGCTACTGGAGCTGCACCACCCACTTCTGCTACATCTACTTCATAAGTATTTCCGTTTACTGTAATTTGAAACTTTTTCATTATATAATTTCCCCTTCCAACTATTAATTGAAATAATTGATGTTTATTTTATAAACGACTTGCCATAGCATCAGCACGACTGGCTACAGTCCAAGATGCACCTGATGTACCATTAACAATAGAAATTGACCTAACTGCTTTAGTTGAGTCACCACTGGCTGCTACTGCAGCTGCTATAACAGCGATAAGCTCGTTATCGTCTTGTTTTGGTGCAGGAGCCGCTGCTGCTGCCTGAGGTGCAGGTGCAGCAACCTTAGGAGCAGCTTCAGGCTTTTTTTCAAGACCTGAAACGAACTTTCCAAAAGCAGTAATAATAAACATTAGCATAGTTAGTACTACAAAAACTGTTGAAAATCCGATCGCAGTAACTTTTAACCCGATCATCAAGTTTCCCATCATAACTTAGTTCTCCTCCAATCTATTTTTTCCCTTACAGAGGAATATTGCCGTGTTTTTTTGCAGGAAGAGATTCGCGCTTTGTTGCAAGCATTTCAAAGGAGTTAATTAACATTGGTCTTGTTTGAGCTGGCTCAATTACCATGTCAACGTGTCCTCTTTCAGCTGCTACATATGGAGTAGCAAATCTATCTTCGTAGGAAGCAATAAGTTCTGCACGTTTTGCTTCTGGATCTTTAGCTTCTTTAATCTCATTTCTGAAGATTATGTTAGCAGCACCAGCAGCACCCATAACAGCGATCTCAGCTGTTGGCCAAGCAATTACCTGGTCAGCACCAAGGTCTTTTGAGCACATGCCAAGGTATGAACCACCATAAGCCTTACGGATTACAAGTGTAACCTTAGGAACAGTTGCTTCTGAGTAAGCATATAGTAATTTAGCACCGTGACGGATAATTCCACCGTGTTCTTGGCCAACGCCTGGCAGATAGCCTGGTACGTCAACAAAGTTAAGGATTGGAATATTAAAGGCGTCACAGAAACGAATGAATCTTGAAGCTTTGTCAGAACAGTTAATGTCTAAGCAGCCAGCCATAAATTTAGGTTGGTTAGCAATAACGCCAACGCTTCTGCCATTAAGTCTGATGTAACCAATAACTATGTTCTTAGCATAGTGAGGTTGAACTTCAAAGAAGTCATTGTTGTCAGCAACAGATTTGATAATATCAATCATATCATATGGAGCGTTTGAGCTGTCAGGAATGATTGTATTTAAACCTTCGTCCATTCTTTCTGGGCTGTCAGTAGCTTCAAAGAAAGGAGCTTCTTCAAGGTTGTTGCTTGGGATGTAGCTAAGAAGTTGTCTTACTTCTGCAAGACAGGCTTCTTCGTTTTCTGAAGCAAAGTGTGCAACACCACTCACTGAGTTGTGAGCCATTGCGCCACCAAGTTTTTCAGCTGTTACGATTTCACCAGTTACAGTTTTGATAACTTCTGGTCCAGTAATAAACATTTGGGATGTGCCTTTTACCATGAAGATAAAGTCAGTAAGAGCTGGTGAGTAAACTGCTCCACCTGCACTTGGTCCCATGATTACTGAGATTTGTGGGATAACACCTGATGCTCTTGTGTTAAGGAAGAAGATATCGCCATAACCTGAAAGTGCATCAACTGCTTCGTGAATACGAGCTCCGCCGGAGTCGTTTAAGCCAACAAATGGAGCTCCCATTTGCATAGCAAGTTCCATTACTTTACAGATTTTTTTAGCATGCATTTCACCTAGTGATCCGCCAGCAACTGTAAAGTCTTGAGCAAAAGCATAAACTAAACGTCCGTCTACAGTACCGTAACCGGTTGTAACTCCTTCACCTGGCATTTCTTTATCTTGCATGCCAAAGTTTACACAACGGTGCTTAACAAATTTGTCAAGCTCTACGAAAGTACCTTCATCAAAGAACATGTTAAGTCTTTCTCTTGCAGTGTATTTTCCTCTTTCGTGCTGTTTCTCGATAGCTTTCAAACCGCCACCAAGTTCTATTTCAGCACCCATTTTTCTTAATCTCTCTAATTTTGCCTGTGTTGACATGTTTAGAAATCACCTCAATCTTTATTATTTGAGTTAAATCTTACATTCTTTGTGACAATTCAAGCAGTACTCCCTTAGTTGCCTTTGGGTGCATGAAAGCAATTTTAGCATTACCAGCACCATAACGTGGAGTTGTGTCGATCATTCTGATTCCTTTTTCTTCCATTTGTTTCAAAGCGGCTTCGATGTCATCAACACGAAGTGCAATGTGTTGGATACCTTGGCCATTTTTTTCGATAAATCTGGCTATTGGTCCATCTGGAGCAGTTGACTCAAGGAATTCAAGTTCACAGTCGCCAAGAGGCATGAAAGCAACTTTTACCTTTTGCTCTTCAACAACCTCTACACCAGTACATTTGATACCAAGTGTATCTTCATAAAACTTTACTGTTTCATCAAGGTTGTCTACTGCAATACCAATATGGTCTACGCAAATAACATTCATTATTCTAACCTCCTTTATAAATGTAATATTTTTTATTATTTTAAGATAGATTAACTATCATTAAAAGCTTTTAGAATTATTTAAAAGTTTTTTCTAAAATTTCATCTACAACATCATAGGGGTTTAGTTCTCTTTTTAGTATCTTATCCAACTTTTCGGAAGTAAAATTGTTTTCCTCAAGCTTCATATGTACATAGTTTTCTGCATTTTTCATTAATACTTCCATAACTTCATTGGCAATTCTAGTTTTTCTTCTTGCGATAATTTCCTCAGTTTCAATCAAATAGTCATAGTGCTCATTAACCTTAGAGACTAACTCGTCTACACCGGTACCATCTGAAGCTACAGTTTTTATCACAGGTGGATCCCAACCCTTGTTTTTGTTAGGGTTCAAATCTAACATCTGAGAAAGTTCTATAACAACTTTTTGTGCTCCATCTCTATCTGCCTTATTAACTACGAAGATATCCCCAATTTCTAAAATCCCCGCCTTACTTGCCTGAACGTCATCACCAAGACCTGGTACTGATACAACCACAACTGTATCAGCAGTTTTAACGATATCAACTTCTGATTGTCCTACACCAACAGTTTCTATAAAGATATAGTCATAGCCGGCATAGTCAAGAACTTTAATAGCGTTATGTGTAGCCTTGGAAAGACCACCCAAACTACCTCTTGTACCCATACTTCTGATGAAGACGCCTTCGTCAAGAGATAATTCTGACATTCTGATTCTGTCACCAAGGATTGCTCCACCGGTGAAGGGACTTGTAGGGTCTATCGCAATAACACCTACAGTTTTACCATTTTTACGGCAGCCTTTTACAAGCTTGTCCGTTAATGTGCTTTTTCCGGCGCCCGGAGGGCCAGTTATACCGATTAACTTGGCCCTTCCGGTTTCCGGATAAATTTTTTGTAAAACTGCGGTTGATTCTGGAGTTCCTTCCTCTACGATTGTGATAAGACGAGCTGTTGCTGCCTTATTACCCGCTTTGGCTTTTTCCAATAATTCCATAACCACACCGCCTTCTTTAGTTTTTACAAGAAAGATCTTAGAACTTGCTGTTTACGAATTCGATAATATCTTTTAATGGTGTTCCAGGAGTAAATACTGCTGCAACGCCTGCTTCTTTAAGAGCTGGGATATCATCTTCAGGAATAACGCCACCGCCAATAACCAGCTTGTCGCCAGCGCCTTGTTCCTTTAACATTTCGATAACTCTTGGCATCAATGTACCATGAGCACCTGATAATAAACTCATTGCTACTACGTCAACGTCCTCTTGAACTGCAGCGTTAACGATTTGTTCAGCTGTTTGTCTTAAACCTGTATAAATAACCTCGAAACCTGCATCACGGAATGCGCGAGCAACAACTTTCGCACCACGGTCGTGTCCATCAAGACCTGGTTTTGCAACTAATATACGTACTTTCTTAGCCATTTAAATTAAGCCTCCTGTCTTTAGTTTTAAAATTTTTTAACTTATTTTATTTTAACTTAATTTTAAGAATCGTTTAGATTGATTGAATTGGAGTGTACTCACCAAATACTTCACGAAGAACGTTACAAATTTCTCCTTCAGTACAGTATGTTCTTGAAGCGTCAAGGATGTATGGCATTAAGTTTGCGGATCCTTTTGCAGCTTCTTTAAGTGCATCAAGCTTAGCCTGAACAGCATTGTTGTCACGGCCTGCTTTCATTTCACCAAGTTTTTGAGCTTGTTTAACTCCAACACTTAAGTCAATTTTCAATAAGCCTTCTGGAGGAGCTTCTTTAATTTGGAATTTGTTAACACCTACAACAATTCTTTCACCAGATTCAACTTCTTTTTGGTATTCGTAGGATGAATCTTGGATTTCTCTTTGGATGTAACCTTGCTCAACAGCAACTACTGCGCCACCCATGTCATCAATTTTTTGGATGTAGTCAAGGGCTTCTGCTTCAATTCTGTTAGTAAGAGCTTCAATGTAGTAGGATCCTGCAAGTGGGTCAACAGTTTCTGCAACGCCACTTTCAAAAGCTACGATTTGTTGAGTTCTAAGAGCTACACGAACGGAAGCTTCGTTTGGAAGAGCAAGAGCTTCGTCCTTGGAGTTAGTGTGTAGTGAGTTAGTTCCGCCAAGAACAGCAGCTAATGTTTGGATAGTTACACGAACAACGTTGTTGTCTGGTTGTTGAGCAGTAAGAGTTGATCCACCTGTTTGTGTGTGAACACGGAACATCATGGAACGTTCGCTTTTCGCTTTAAATCTGTCTCTCATTGTTCTTGCCCAGATTCTTCTTGCAGCACGGAATTTTGCTACTTCTTCAAGCAGGTCATTGTGTGCGTTAAAGAAGAAGGAAAGACGACCAGCAAATGCGTCTACGTCTAAACCAGTTTTGATAGCTGCTTCAACGTAAGCGATACCATCTGCAAGTGTAAATGCAACTTCTTGAGCTGCAGTTGATCCAGCTTCACGGATGTGGTAACCGGAGATGGAGATTGTATTCCACTTTGGAACATTTTCAGCACAGAATCCAAAAATGTCTGTGATAAGTCTCATTGATGGAGCTGGTGGGAAAATGTATGTACCACGAGCCGCATATTCTTTAAGAATGTCGTTTTGGATTGTTCCAGTTAGTTGATCTGGAGTAACACCAGTTTTTTCAGCAGCTGCAATGTAGAATGCAAGTAGTACTGAAGCTGGAGCGTTAATTGTCATTGAAGTTGATACTTTACCAAGATCAATGCCACCAAAAAGGATTTCCATGTCAGCTAGTGAGTCAATAGCAACACCAACTTTACCAACTTCACCTTCTGCAATTGGATCATCTGAGTCATAACCGATTTGAGTTGGAAGGTCAAATGCACATGATAGTCCAGTTGAACCACTTTCAATCAGATATCTGTAACGTTCGTTGGATTCTTCAGCTGTTGAGAAACCAGCGTACTGACGCATTGTCCAAAGTCTTCCTCTGTATCCGTTAGCTTGTACGTTACGAACAAATGGGAATTCACCTGGCATTCCGATGTCTTCTACATAGTCCAGGTCAGCGATGTCAGCTGGAGTATATACTTGTTTCACCTCTGCGCCGGAACCAGTAACAAATTTTTCTCTTCTTTCGATCTTTCTGCCTTTTTCAACTGCTTTAGCTACTGCTTTATCCCACTTTTCGTCGTAGGCAGTAACCTCTTTTTTGATTTCTTCCATTTTTGCCTTATCAAACATATTCTTTCTACTCTCCTTCCTTGTATATAACTTATATATTTTTTTTAGAATGCCCTAACTCAATAGGGCATCCTAAAATTTAAAGTTCTATATTTGCTTTTTTTATTTTACTTTCATTGATCCTGTTTCAACAAAACGTTTGTGCCAGCTAAGTGCTTCGTCAAGAAGGTGTGGAGTGTGTCCAATACCTTTTGCTACAGTAGCAGCTTTTGCTCTGTCAAAGTAGTCTTGAAGCATTGGTTTGTAGTCAGGGTGTGCACATTTGTCGATGATAACTTGAGCTCTTTCTCTTGGTGAAAGTCCTCTTAAGTCTGCAACACCTTGTTCAGTTACGATAACCATAACGTCGTGCTCAGTGTGGTCATGGTGGGAAACCATTGGAACGATTGCGGAGATATCTCCGTTTTTAGCGCATGAGCCAGTTAAGAAGATGGAGATAGAAGCGTTTCTTGTGAAGTCACCTGATCCACCAATACCGTTCATCATTCTTGTACCCATAACGTGAGTTGAGTTAGCGTTTCCGTAAATGTCAACTTCAATAGCTGTGTTCATGGAGATAACGCCAAGACGACGAGCTACTTCTGGGTTGTTACTGATTTCCTGTGGTCTTAACAGGATTTTTTGGCTGTAAAAATCGATATTATCGATAAATCTTTGTAGTCCTGTTTCTGATGGAGTTAAGGAAGTTCCTGAAACTGCTACGAATTTACCACAGTCAATAAGGTCAAATGCTGCGTCTTGAATAACTTCTGAGTAGAATTGAAGTCCTTCGAAATCTGATTCTGCAAGTCCTGCAAGAACAGCGTTTGCAACGTTACCAACACCGGATTGAAGTGGAAGTAAGTTTGGAGGCAGGCATCCTTTTTCAACTTCGCCTTTAAGGAAGTCAATAAGGTTTGCAGCCATTTTTTTACTTTCTTCATCAAGTGGAGCCAATGGGCGAACTTTGTCAGTAACATCACTCATAACAACTGCAGTGATTCTGTCTGCGCCACATTCGATATATGGAGTTCCGATACGTTGGTCAGTTTTTACAATTGGAATTGGCTGACGGTTAGGTGGGTTGGCTGGAATGTATACGTCGTGCATTCCTTCCAGTTTAGCTGGTTGAGCAGTGTTAACTTCAACGATAACAATGTCAGCTTCTTGTACAAAGGATGGGCTGTTACCCATTGAAGTTGTTGGAACCAAATGTCCTTCTTCTGTGATAGCACAAACTTCAACGATAGCAACGTCTAATTTGCCGTAGTATTTGTTTCTGTATTGTTGTGCAGAGTGGCTTAAGTGCTGGTCAATGTATTCAACACGACCGTCGTTAATTGCTTTTTGGATGTCTCCGTTAGTTTGGTATGGAGCACGTTTTTTAATAACACCGGCTTGAGTAAGTCTTCCGTCAAGTTCTGGACCTACAGAAGCTCCAGTCAGAAGTGTGATTCCTACTTTTCTGCCTTCTTCAGCTTGTTTGGCAAGTGCTTCGGGAACCACTTTAGGATATCCGCATGGTGTAAATCCGCTTGTACCTACTACCATACCGTCCTGAATCAAACTTGCCGCTTGGTCAGCAGTCATAATTTTGCCTTCCAATGCTTTACATCTAATTCTTTCGTTCATTGTACATCCTCCTAATTTTTTTATATTAGCTAGATTGCAGCCTAGGCCATAATCTAAAATTTTTTCGATTTTGTACAAAACACTTATTTGAATCCGATTCGAATTTATTCTTTACCAAAAAAAATCCCAGCACAAGAGAAACCTCAAGGTTAATCAGCCAGGCCAGGCTACAATTTAATATCTGCAAATCAAGGGCTTTATTATATGTATTATTTAGGTTTCAAGGTCAAATATAATTATATCCCTTTTAGCTACCTTTGTAAAATAGTTTTTTCTTTAGTAATTACCCATCTCTCATGGACCAATTTCAAAGCTGTAATTATTGCTTTTCTGGCACTGCCTTGATAACGAATTTCAAATTCTTTAATCAGTTCATCTGCTCCGGTTTCTATATTATGACCAATCACAGCTCTCCTAAAAAAAGATCTGCCCAGTTCAGTGGCAAGGGTGCAATCTCCATCCACAATAACTCCAGTATGAGGGTCAACTTCCAAGCCTATGGCAATTACCTGATATAACTTCTCTGCAGTTATTGCCGTTGGCAGTTTTGCATAACCGGTAATAAAGACTGTGTCCTGACGGTCTTGCGTCATTGTACTCTCCCTCTTTCTTTCACTCAACAATTACATTATAGAGATATTAGTCACTTATTTCAAGTCAAATGTAACTTCCATCCTCATTCCTAAGGGATACATCTCCGGCGATTATTTTGTGCTCATTACCCTGGTCATCACGGATGATTAAAAAGCCTTCCTGGTCTATTTTTTCTGCCAGGCCAATTATTTCTTCTTCCCTTGTAATGGCCTTTACTCTCCGGCCCAGAGTTATATTATTTGCCCTCCAGATATCAAGAACTTTCTCAAATCCTTCTCTTTTATAAAGGAAATAGATTCTTTCCATCTCTTCTATAATACTCTTAATAAGCTGGTTGCGGTTGATCTTTTGGCCAGACTCCCTTTCTAAAGAAGAAGCTTTTTCTCTGATTTCAGGAGGGAAATCTTCTGGCTCCTGGGCCACATTTATACCAACCCCAGCCACGATATATTTTACTCTCTCAATCTCTGCTGATATCTCCGTGAGGATTCCGCATATTTTTTTACTGTTAAGAAGCAGGTCGTTAGGCCATTTTATTTTTACATCCTGGCCGGTATGGGCTTTTATTCCTTCCATAATTCCTGCTGCAACAACAAAGGTAATCTCTGATGCTTTTACAGGCAGGATCTCCGGTCTTAAGATAAAGGAAATCCAAACGCCTTTACCAGAGGGAGAGAGCCAGTTTCTATCCATTCTGCCTCTGCCCTTAATTTGCTCCTCGGCTATAATAAAGCTTCCTTCGGCCTGACCCTGGGCCGCCATTCTTTTGGCGATAATATTGGTAGAGTCAACCTGTTCATAAATAAATATATTATCCTTACTCCACTCTTGTAGGTTAAGGCCATTTATAATTTCTGTTGCCAGGACCTTGTCTGGCCTTTTTTTTAGCAGATAACCTTTTTTAGGGACTGATTCGATTTCGTATCCTTCATCTTTTAAGGAATTTATTTGCTTCCAGACTGCCGTACGGGAAACTCCCAGGCTGGCACTTATTTTTTCTCCAGAAATATAATCTTTCTCTTCTGCAAGAATGTTAAAAATCTTTTGTTTCATAATCCGCACCGACTTTCTTTTAGCTAAAAATTTAATTATGAGCTAATCATACTTTTTATTTTTACTGCTTGCAATATAAGAACAAAAATGTTAAGATGTCCAGGTGGATTTAGTATCGTTTTGAGAGAGGGGGTTTCATTATGGCACGTGTATGTGAAGTTTGTGGTAAGGGTGTTTCTACTGGCATGCAAGTCAGTCACTCCCATATCCGGACAAAGAAAAAATGGGCTCCGAATTTACAAAGGGTTAAGGCGGTAGTTAATGGTACACCTAAAAGGGTAAAGGTTTGTACAAGATGTCTCCGCTCCGGTAAAGTTCAGAGAGCGGTTTAATAAATTGCAACTTATTATTTTGAAAATAAAAAGCTTGCAGGCATACTTTTATGTCTGCAAGCTTTTTTCTTTTACTCTATTTCTTTTCTCTGTCTGCTTCTATATCAACAAGAATGTTTGCCAGCTCTTCTTTAGAAAAAGTGTAGACCTCATTACAAAAATGACATCTGGTTTCGCAAATTTCATTATCTTCTAAAATCTTTTTTAGCTCTTCCTGGCCTAAAGTATAAAGAGCACTGGTAAATCTGTCTTTACTGCACTTGCAGTCATAGGCCACATCATGCTCCTCAAGAATTTTAAAATCAATTCCTTGCAGATAATCCTCCAAAATTCCTCTGGCATCCTTACCATTATTAATTAAAATACTTATCCCCTTGCTTAGAACTGCTCTTTCTTCAATTATATCTAATACATCATCAGCAGCTCCCGGCAGGGCCTCAACAATAATACCCCCGCTGGCAATAACCTTGTAGTCAATATCAACCAGGACACCCAGGGAAACCAGGGAAGGAATTTGTTCTGAGTCAAGTAAATATTGGGCTATATCCTGGCCTATTTCCCCACTTACTATATCAATAGTTCCAGAATAAGGTTCCCGCAAACCAATATCTTTGGTTATATTAAGTTGCCCTTGTCCTATAGCTGCAGCCACATCCAGCTTGCCAACTTCATTTAAAGGCAAGTCAAGATAAGGATTACCCACATAGCCCCTGACAGTATAATCAGGATAGGCCTGAGAAATGGCTCCCTTGATAGGGCCATCCCCTAAAAATCTGATGGTTATGGATCCCTGGTCCTTAAGACTCCAGGTAAGCAAAAGATTGGCTGTCATAATCCTGCCTAAAACAGCACAAGCTAAAGGAGTAAGGCCATGCCTTTGGCGGGCCTCCTCTACCAGGTCAGTTGTAACAACTGCTGAGATCCTTATAGTGTCATTTAAAGCTGTCGCTCTTATTAGTGTATTTTTCATTCTTTGATCACAATTCTCCTCTTAATTCTTTTATGGCTCTTCTGCGGTCAGGCTGACCGAAAACTGAAGATCCTGCAACTAAAACATCTGCCCCGGCCTCTGTAACAAGAGGAGCATTTTCTTTATTAATTCCACCATCTACCTGAATAAGGAGATCTGGATTTTTTCTTTGAGCCATGGCTCTCAGCCGCCTGATTTTTTCAAGAGATTCAGGAATAAAAGACTGGCCACCAAAACCAGGGTTTACACTCATGATTAAAACCATATCTAAATCTGACAAAACATGTTCCAGGCTTTCCACAGGTGTCGCCGGATTTAAGGAAACTCCTGCCTTTACTCCTGCCGCCTTTATTCTTTGAATGCTCCTGTGTAAGTGGAGACTGGCCTCCTGGTGTACAGTCAGCATATCCGCCCCGGCCTTTACAAATTCATCTATATAATCATCGGCATGTAGAATCATTAAGTGTACGTCAAAAAAGAGTTTGCTATGACCTCTCAGGGCCTTTACCAGTATGGGGCCAAAACTTATATTGGGAACAAAATTACCGTCCATGACATCAAGATGAAGCCAGTCAGCACCAACTTCTTCTATTTCCTTTACTTCCCTTTCAAGATTAGCAAAATCAGCTGACAATAATGATGGTGCAATAATCATTTGTAGAGACTCCCCTCTCTTTTTATAAGCTCTTCCATTAAATATTTATAGTTCTCGTAACGGCTTTGACTTAAAAGGCCTTCCTCAAGACTTCTTTTTACCTGACAATCAGGCTCATTAATATGCTTGCAATTTTTAAACTTGCAATCCTTACTCAGTTGAATGTAATCCCTGTAAAGGGCTGGTAGCATATCCGGCTTAAAATCCTTTGGAAAATCCAGGGAGCTAAAGCCTGGCGAATCGGCAATCCATGAGTTTTCTGATATCTGAATAAGCTCAGTATGTCTGGTTGTGTGCCTGCCTTTTTTTAATTTTTCACTGATCCTTCCAACCGCACGATCATCGCCGGCGTCGAGAATGTTGATAATACTCGTCTTGCCCACCCCGGACAAACCAGCCAGGATACTCATTTTACCATAAAGAATCCCTTCCAGCTCTTTTTTATAAAGGGGGATTTTTTCTTCTTCCATGGTAGTCATAAAAAGAAGAGGCAAATTGCTGGCACTGTATATCTTTTCTATTTCTTCCCTTTCATCATCAGAAACTAAATCACTTTTATTAAAAATCAAAAATGGTTCAATGCCCTCAGACAGGGCAACGGCTATAAGTCTGTCTGTAAGCATAAAATCTGGCTTAGGATCTTTTAGGGAATTGGTAATAATAATCTGATCGACATTGGCTACAGGTGGCCGGTTTAAAGTGTTTTTTCTCTTTAGGGTTTTCTCGATGACTCCTACTTTTTTTTCCAGGTTGGTTATGCTTATTTCTACCAGGTCACCGGGCAAAAAATCGCTGTTTCTTATGCGATACTTACCTCTAAGAGAACAGGCTATAACTTCTTTGCCCGTATCTACATAATAAAAACCACTGTATCCTTTTATTATTCTTCCTTTTACCATACTAGGGCACCTGAACCTCATTTATTTTTTTATCGTCCAAAAAGACCTCTATTCTTCCTTCGCCATAATAATCTACAGAAACACTAAAAAATCCTTTTTCTCTTCTTTCCTGTAAAAAGACCTTTTGCCCGTTAATATCATTGACCACGATTTTTAAAAGACCATCTTCTTCAAGGTTGATGGGAATAGCCCGGCTAAACTTTCTTGGACCTGGGCCCTGGCTAACTAAAAGGTCTATCTTAGTATAGTCTCTTACCAGGGTGTCTGGCAGAGGTTTTTGCCCAACTATTGTGCCCTCACTGTAGTCATAACTTTCTATGGGAGTAAGCTCACCGGCTTGCAGATTTAATCGGGCTATTATTTCCAGGGCCGACTCCTGACTAAAGCCTATAAGTCTGGGGGCAGGGAAATCTGTTGGCTTTTTACCCTTGCTGACCACCAGGTCTATGCTTGAGTTTGGAGGAACCTTATTACCTCTTCCTGGCTCCTGGTAAATTATTTCGCCATCGGGAAAATCGTCATTGTAAATTTCTTCCATACTGCCAATCAGAATTTGCTGCTCTTCCAGGATTTTTTCGACCACACTAATATTAGTGCCCACCAGATCTGGAACAATGATATATTCATTTCCGGCGCTGACAATCAGACCTACTGTTGATCCTTTTTTTACTTTGGTAAAGGCTGCAGGCTCCTGGTCCATTATTTTGCCCTTTTCCAGGTCATCACTAAATCTTTCAGCCATAATTTTTACCTTTAAAGAGTTGCTTTCTAAAATTGTCTCGGCCTGGCTAACAGTCATCCCCTTAAGTTCAGGCAGTTTGGTATTTTGTCCCATAAGATAAAAGCCAGCGACCACAAGGAAAAAAGCCAGAGCCATAAAAAGCAGTTTTTTATTAATCTTATTTAGTCTCTTAAGCCTGCCCTGAGCCTTCTCTTGAATAACAGTATCTGAAATTTTTACTTCCTGAAGATTTCTATTAATTTCCTTTTTGTCCAAACCTTCAAGATGCTCATAATCACTCAAGGCCTCCCTTAAGGCAGTGGCACTTGCAAAACGATAATCCGGGTTTTTACTGAGGCTTTTTAAAATAATCAGTTCCAGCTTTTCTGGTATAGCCGGATTATAAAAACTGGGATTGGTTGGCCTTTCCTGAACATGTTTGAGGGCTATGGAGATATGGCTCTCGCCACTAAAGGGAAGGGAACCTGTAAGCATCTCATACATAACAATAGCCAGGGAGTAAAGGTCTGAGCTTTCTCTGGCCCTTTCACCCTTGGCCTGCTCTGGTGAAAAATATTGAACAGATCCCAGCATTCCTCCAGCATGGGTTATAGTGGCCGATGAAATAGCCTTGGCAATACCAAAGTCAGTCACCTTAACCCGGCCCTGTAAATCTACCAGGATATTGTGGGGCTTAATATCCCTGTGAATTATCTTTTTTTGATGGGCGTGCTCAAGTGCCCTGGCCACCTGTATGGCAATGTCCAGGCTTTCTTCCAGAGGCAGGTTCTTTTTTTCCTTTATTATTTGATCTAAAGAAAAGCCTTCAATGTATTCCAGGCTCAGATAGTGCAGATCATCAACCGAGCCATAATCATAAAGCTTAACAATGTTTTCATGATTAAGACGGGCAAAAGCCATGGCTTCCTGCATAAAACGATCAATAAAGTCTTTATCGCCAGCAAATTGGCTTTTTAAAATTTTTAAGGCCACTATATGGTCTTTTTCTATATCTAAAGCCTTATAGACCCGGGCCATTCCGCCTTCGGCTACTAAACTTATTATTTTGTAACGATAATTAATAATTCTACCGATCATTCTTTTTCCTGCTCTCCATTACTTGAAATATCTTTGAGGATAAGGAAGCTTATATTGTCCTTGCCACCTCTTTTAAGAGCCTGATTTATAAGGTCTTTACCAATTTTATCCAGGTCATACTTATTTTTTACAAAGGAAGTAACTATTTCCTTATCTGACAGATAGCCATGAAGGCCATCTGTAGAAAGCAGAACAAGGTCACCCTCTTCTGTCAGATAGGTTTTTTCTTCTATGTCAATTTCCTTCTCCACACCCAAAGCCCGGCTAAGGACATGTTTATAAGGATGGTCCTGGGCCTGAGCTTCTGTGATTTCTTCAGATTTAAGTAACTCATTGACCATAGTGTGATCTGTGGTCATCTGCATTATTTTTCCTGCCCTAAGCAGATAGGCCCTGCTGTCACCAATATGGGCCAGGCTGATTTTATCATCAAGGATTTTAATCATTGTAAGGGTAGTTCCCAGGCCCTTGAAAGCCTGATTATTTTGACCAAATTCGAGAATCCTGTCATTAATTTCCTGAAAAATAGTAGAAAAATCTAAATCTAAGAGCCCCTTTTTGTCTTCTAAATAGCTGGTCACAAAACGGCTGGCAATATCTCCCCCCTTGTGGCCTCCCATGCCATCGGCAATGGCAAAAACCTGACCATTGGGATCTTCATACCAGGCATCTTCATTAGTTTTCCTTTGTAATCCTATA
>CAZUPR010000030.1:13039-16088 GCA_964622305.1 uncultured Eubacteriales bacterium | reverse complement strand
AAATATTTTAATTTTTGATTCAGGTCAAATTGTTTGCCGGCAGATTTTGGTATGATAATACCAAGATTATTGAGAAGGAGGGAAAACAATGACAGACAAACAAACTTTTAATGAAGCCAGAACGAAACATCTTAAGACACTAGAACAATATGTGCCGGTCGTTGCAAGAGTTCACGGAAAAAGTCATCCCGAGTTTTTTGATGTAGAGAAGCAGTTTGACAGTATGCTTAAAAAGATAAATGAAACGGGTGCAGCAATGCCTGCCTTAAGTGAAGAATTTGAAAAGCTCAGGGAAATTACAAACAACTACAGTCTTCCGGCTGACGTATGTGAAAGTTATGAAGCGGTTTACAAGATGCTGGCAGAGCAGAAAGGTGATTAAATGCAGAGATTAATATTCAGTAAGAAAAATCATATAACATTGGTGAGTGGCATTTTGATTGCTAGCGGCTTTACCAGTGATCTTGTCTTTAAAAATGAGGCACTGGCTGTCTGGGCTCTGGTGCTTGCATCAGTTTTAGGACTCCTGCCCATTTCCATTCAAGCCTATCAGGCACTAAAGGTCAAGGTTGTCAGTATTGACGTTCTGGTTACCATAGCTGTTGCTGGTGCTTTTTTTATCAAAAACTTTGAGGAGTCGGCCATCGTCACCTTCCTTTTTTTGTTTGGTGCTTTTTTGGAACAGCGGACATTGAACAAAACACGCTCTGCCATCAAAGAACTGACTGAAATGGCACCGGAAAGTGCCCTGAAGCAAATGGAAAATGGGGAGTTTGAAGAAGTTGAAGTAGATGAAGTGGATGTTGGAGACATTTTACTGGTAAAAACCGGTGCTAAAATACCTGTTGACGGCACAGTCCTGTCCGGTGAGGGCAGCATTAACGAGGCCAGTATTACCGGCGAATCTCTTCCTGTTACAAAAGAAAAGGGTTCTGCTGTGTTTGCCGGCACCATTCTTGACAATGGTACCATTCAAATTATCGCTGACCGTGTTGGGGAGGATACTACCTTTGGCAAGATTATTGAGCTTGTCGAGGAAGCCCAGGACTCTAAATCGGAGGCGGAGCGCTTCATTGACCGCTTCTCAAAATATTATACCCCTGCTGTCCTTCTTCTTGGAATTATTGTTTGGGCATTCTCCCGGAACCTGGAGCTTGCCATCACTATCCTTGTTCTTGGTTGTCCTGGTGCTTTGGTAATCGGCGTTCCTGTATCAAATGTAGCCGGTATCGGAAATGGTGCACGCCATGGCGTCTTGCTTAAGGGCAGTGAAGTTATTGGCGACTTTAGCAGAATTGATACAATGGTCTTTGATAAAACCGGAACACTGACTATGGGAAATCCCTCAGTTACCAAAAAAGAATATTATGGTGACAGCATTGATGAAGTCCTGGGATATCTTGCAAGTATTGAGAGGGAATCTGATCACCCGCTGGCAAAAGCCGTACTGGAAGAAATCGGGCAAACTACATTTTCAGCTGTTGAAAATACAGAGGTTGTAAAGGGTGGCGGCATTGTGGCCATGGTGAATGGACACAGGATTGCCGTTGGCAACGTGGCTCTGATGGAAAAGGAAAATGTTGCGCTAAGTGAGGAAGCCAGGGCAGATATTGACCGCTTTGAAAGAGGCGGGAATTCGCTCGTACTGACTTCTGTTGACGGGGAGTTAAAGGTCCTGATGGGTGTTGGCGATCAGATTCGACCGGGCGTAAAGGAAGACCTGAAAAGGATAAAGAAGCTGGGTGTTAAGAATCTTGTAATGCTCTCCGGTGATAATCAGGGTACAGTTGATGCAGTGAGCCTGGAGCTGGGCCTGACTGAGGCTCATGGCAACATGCTGCCGGAGGATAAATCGGCTTATATTAAAAGACTTATTGAAGAAGAAAAACAAATTGTTGCCTTCGTGGGCGATGGTGTAAACGACAGCCCCTCTCTGGCCCTGGCCCATATCGGCATTGCCATGGGAAGTGGTACGGATGTTGCCATTGAGACTTCTGATGTTGTTTTAATGAATTCAGATTTCAGCCGCCTGCCTCATGCTCTGGGGCTGACAAAGGCAACAGCCAGAAATATGAAGCAGAATATTATCATTGCAGTAGGTGTTGTTCTTATCCTGCTCTCTGCTGTCTTTTTTAGCGACTGGATGAATATGTCAATCGGTATGCTGGCGCATGAGGCCAGTATTCTGGTGGTAATCCTGAATGGTATGAGGCTGCTGGGTTATAAATTAAAATAAAAATTTTTTAGAAAGAAAGGAAGAATAAAATATGAAAACAGCAACAATTCAACTTGAAACTTTAACATGTCCCTCTTGTGTCCTAAAGATCGAAAACGCGGTAAAGTCCCTGGATGGTGTGGACCAGGAAAGCATAAAAATATCATTCAACTCCAGCAAGGCAAAATTTGATTTTGATGATGAAAAGCTGTCAGTTGATGATGCAGAAAAGGCAATCACTGCACTGGGATACGAAGTGAAAAAATCGCAGGTAAAGGCGAAATAAGGTTTTTTATGAGGTGACAGGTGATTATGTATGCAATAAAAAACAGACGCAGTATAAGGAAGTACCAGGAGAAGGCACTGTCCAGAGAAGAGATTGAAGCAGTTATTGATGCTGGGATTTTGGCCCCTTCATCAAAGAACAGACAGCCCTGGAAGTTTTATGTAGTGGCTGATGGGCTGGCTTGTAATGGTCAAGTAGCTGACAAAGGCGCTGCCCCTGGCACTGCAAAAAAAGAAGACTCAGTAGTATGGCTCTGAGTCTTCCAGCCTGATTCTTAGGACTTTTCCTATTTACTTCAATAAAATATTTCGCAAAATAGCAGCATGGTTTTGTGGTTCCAGCTTGGCAGCTGTTACCAGAGTAACCGGCTGCTTTTTTAATTTATTCTGAATTTCATTTTTCCACTCGGGGAAAGCTTCATTCTTAACAAGTTCTTCTTCATAGTTCAAAGCGAAATCATCCCAGCTAATATCCTCATGATGAATACTTTGCCGCAGTTGGTTAGATGGAGTAAAATCTTTGGCCCACTCATCCAGAGCAGCTTTTTC
>CAZUPR010000030.1:0-12939 GCA_964622305.1 uncultured Eubacteriales bacterium | reverse complement strand
CGCAATCGTGGATAAGATGCTGCAGGCTGGTTTTCCAGCAAAAATACTAAGAGAAATGCCAATGGGTTACGCCCTTCATGAGATTATCTGTAATCAGGATGGTCATCCAATTGATTATATTTACCGGGACTTAAATAAAGAATTTGAAAAAATGACCGGCATGTTAAGGGAAGAAACTATCAACAAAAAGATAACAGAAATTATACCTACAATTAAAAAGGATAATTTTGACTGGATTTCCAGTTATGGCAAAATTGCCCTTGAGGGTGGCAGCCTAAGTTTTGAAGAGTTTTTCACTCCATTAGCTAAATGGTACAGGATCAGGGCCTTTTCGCCGGAAAAGGGATTTTTTATTACTATTACCGAAGATATTACTGCTGAAAAAGAATTAAAAACCGAATTTCTGGAAACAAAAAAAGTTTTACAAAGGCAAAATGCATTGATTGATATTTATGGCCATAATTTTGATAATAAAAGAGAATGGCTTGACACAGTCTTATCAAAAGGCCGCGAGCTTACAGAAAGTGAGCATGGCTATATTTTCCTATATGATGAGGAAAGAGAAGTTCTTACTCTTGAGGTCTGGACTGAGGGTGTTGAGGATGCTTGCAAGATTCCAGAATATTCTTGTAGCTATAAGTTAAAAGAAACTGGTATCTGGGGTGAGGTTATAAGGCAGGGGAAATCTATAGTTTTAAATGATTTTGCTGCTGACCATCCCTTAAAAAAGGGCTACCCTGAGGGCCATGTCCAATTAAAAAACTATATGAGTTTACCAGTTTTTCATAATGGAAAAATTGTTGCCACAGTTGGAATGGCCAATAAAAAAACGGATTATAATGAGCTTGATCTTAGCCATCTTACAATCATTGCTCAAAGTGCCTGGTTAATTTATGAAGATAAAAAAGAAAAAGAAAACAGGGAAAAGGAGTTACGCCTGGCCATCGAGGGTCATAAGGCGGTTATGCTCTTTATTGATTCAGAAACACAAAAAGTTCTCTATGCCAATCCCTCGGCACTTGATTTTTATGGTTATAGTATGGAAGAAATTTTGGATTTGACGGTTCATGAGATTAATATGCTGGGCAGGGAGGGCATGGAACATAGGCTTGAGATAGCAAAAAACAATAATCAAAATAATTTTATTTCGCATCATAAACTAAAAAATGGCGAGATTAAGACGGTTGATGTTTCCACTACTTTAATAGACTATGAAGGAAAAAAGGTATTCTTTTCAATAGTTTTTGATATTTCAGACAAGGCAAAGGCTCTGGATGATATTACTTATCTCGCCTATCACGACCATCTGACTAATGCTTATAATCGACGCTATTTTGAGGAGCTTTTCACAAAATTAAACAAAGCAACTAACTATCCTTTGGCTATAATCTTGGCAGATATTAATGGCTTGAAATTAATAAATGACAGTTATGGTATGAGAATTGGCGATGAGACCCTAAAAAAAGCAGCCCAGGAGATAAAAAAACATCTGCCAGAGAATACCAATATCTCCAGGATTAGTGGTGATGAGTTTGCCATAATCTTCACCCAGGCCAATGAAAAAGAAATAGAAAACTATACAGACTTTCTTGAAAAAGAGCTGGAAAAATATGTTATTGTATGCGAACAAAGTGAACAGGAAATATATCTATCTGTTTCCTTTGGTTATGGAATTCAGACAGAGAACAGAGGGAGCATTGACAGTTTACTAAAACAAGCCGAAGGACATCTTTATAGGCGGAAATATTATAACAGCCGTTCGGCCCGTGGTCATATGATAAAGGCTATGATGTCCACTCTTTTCCAAAAGAGTGTCAGGGAACAAAAACATTCAGAAAGGGTTGGCGAGTATAGTTATGCCATTGGTAAGGCCATGAATTTATCCTCTGACCACCTTAACAAGATGAAGGTTGCCGGAAGTTTGCATGATATTGGTAAAATTGGTGTGGATGGAAGTATTTTAAACAAGCCAGATAAACTGGACTCTGAAGAATGGGAAATTATGAAGCAGCATTCAGCCAAGGGGGCGGCTATTTTAGCGACAACCGAGGAATACAGGGATATTGCCCAAATTGTTGCATCCCACCATGAACGCTGGGATGGCAGTGGTTATCCAGATGGACTTAAAGGGGAGGACATCCCTTTTAAAGCCAGGGTCATTGCTGTTGCCGATGCTTATGACGCAATGACAAATTACAGGACCTACAGACTGCCATTGAGTAAGAATCAGGCTGTTATGGAGCTAAGAAAACATTCAGGCAGTCAGTTTGATCCGGAGGTAGTAAATATTTTTGTTGAAAAGGTGCTTAAAAAAGCCTCCTGCTAGATGGGGGCTTTTTAAATTATAGCCAAGTGTTCCACTAGTATTCTTAAACCAATAAAAATCAGAATTATGCCGCCAAAAATCTCGGCATAATTTTTTTGGTGGAGGCCAAATCTTTTACCAATTATTACCCCCAAAAGGGACATAAAAAAGGTTATGACAGCAATAGTAAGGACAGAAAAGACAATTGAAACCTGGAGAAAGGCCAGGGTTATTCCAACAACCAGCGCATCAATACTGGTTGCGATAGATAAAAGAAATAGTTCCCTATAGTCTGTCTTGTAAGAACAGTTAGCATGGGGAGTGGATTGAATACCTTCTCTGATCATATTCACCCCAATCAGTCCTAAGAGGATAAAAGCCAGCCAATGATCGATGGGGGCTATTATACTTTCAAATTGTTGGCCCAAAAGCCAGCCCAAAAGAGGCATAAATCCCTGAAAAAAGCCAAAAAACAAGGCAATTACAAAGGCAGGTTTCAGACTCTTGCCATTCATATTCAAACCCTTGCAAAGTGCCACTGCAAAAGCATCCATAGACAGGGCAAGACCCAGAAGAAAAATTTCTGCCCAAAGCATTCTTGCAACCCCCTCTTTTTATTGTACCTCTTGCCCATAAGTGTTATCCTTATTGTATGAAAGGATGGCGAGAAAAGAAAGTGAAGAAAAAGAAAATTATATTTTATGCTATTATAGCTCTTTCCCTGCTTTTAGTCTTGTCAGGTTGTAGTGGCAAAGAATTAAGCCAGGAAGAGGCAGATAAGTATCAGGATATTCTTAAGGAATATTACAAGTTTTATCAAGCTGGTGACTTTGAGGAAGCCATAAAGTTTTTCGGAAAAAAGTTTGAATATGAAGAGGGCGGCCAAAAATATGTAGGCGCTGATGTCATTAAGGCTGCTATCAATAAAAATCAACTTTTAAAGCATGATTTAAAAATACTGAGCATGGAAAACACCAATGGTGGAATCTTGGTTAGTTTGGAAAACTCAACACATCTTTTGAAAATTTCAGGGATAGAACCCTATAAGAGTTACGAATTTTTTGTTTTCAAAAATGATTTGATTAACAGCGTTACAGCTACCATAGATGAAGATGATTATATTTACACCACCAAGATGGTTGAGGCTGACCCTGGTTTGATTCTTGGCCTTGAGGATAATATCATTAAAATAATGGATTTTACTGATGATTCTCCGGCATTAGAGGCGGGATTAAAAAAAGGCAGTCAGCTTTTAGCTGTTGACGATGTGGCAGTAGAAGATTTTGAACTAGGCATTAGCGAAGCGACCTACAGACTGGCAGGCAGAACAGAAACAGAAGTAAAAATTAAAGTAAAAGAAGATAATGAAATAAAAGAATACAATTTATCAAGAACCAAGTAACAAATGTAACAAATGGGGACGCAACATTCTGTCCGGACAGAATGTTGCGTCCCCAAATGCAAAAAGAGGTGGAGCAATGATTAGTATTAGTAAATTAGTTACAGAAAGTGATAATTTTGGTGATTCTTTAAGATATAGTCCTCATTCAAGAAATACCAGGCATGGTGCCCTTCAAGGCCACGGGCCGGTTGTGGTTTGGAATGCCACTAAAGCCTGCAATCTAAAATGCATACATTGCTATGCCCAGGCTGATGGTGGCCCGGCTCCTGGTGAGTTGTCCACTCAGGAAGCCAAGGCAATGATTGATGATCTGGCAGATTTTAAGGCCCCAGTTCTTCTGGTTTCTGGCGGCGAGCCTTTGATCAGACCTGATATTTTTGAAGTTTGCCAATATGCGGTTTCCAAGGGTTTGCGGGTAACTATTTCCAGTAATGGAACTTTAATTACCAAAGAAGTGGCTCAAAAAATTAAGGATATAGGAATCAGTTACGTTGGCATTAGTCTGGATGGGCTTGAAGGAACAAATAATAAGTTCAGGGGCAACCAAAGAGCCTTTGAGAAGGCCTTGGAAGGTATCCGCAATTGTCGTGAAGTTGGTCAGAAGGTGGGCCTGCGTTTTACTATAAACAAGCACAACTACCAGGAAATTGATGGTATTTTTGACCTGATAGAAAAAGAAGATATCCCTAGAGTTTGTTTCTACCACCTGGTTTATTCAGGCAGAGGCAAGGAACTTATTAATGAAGATATCAGTCATGAGGAAAAGAGAAAAGTTATCGACAAACTGGTTGCCAGAACTATAGATTTTTACGAAAGAGGTATGGCCAAGGAAATTTTGACTGTTGATAACCATTGTGATGCAGTCTACATTTATAAATCATATTTAAAAAAGGATCCCCAAAGGGCAGAAAGGATTTACGAGCTGATCAGCCGTAATGGTGGCAACCGTTCCGGCATCGCCTTTGGTGAAATTGATTGGGCTGGGAATGTTCATGCCGATCAGTTTACCATGAATCACACTTTTGGTAACATCAGGGAAAAGAAATTTAGCCAGATTTGGACAGAGGCAGAGCATCCTGTTCTAGAGGGCTTAAAAGACAGAAAACCCCTCCTTAAGGGCAGATGTTCCAAATGCCAATATTTATCCATGTGTAATGGTAATTTCCGTCCCAGGGCAGAGGCTGTTTATGATGATTTTTGGATGGAAGATCCGGCCTGTTATCTGACTGACCGTGAGATTGGGATTCTGGATGAGGCTGATAAGGAAATTCTTCAGGCCATTCAATATGATTTTCCACTGGCTGAAAAACCCTTTAAAATCTTAGCTAATCAGCTTGGTCTTTCTGAAGATGAAATTCTTGAAAGAATCAAGGAGTTAAAAGAAGAGGGAATTATTAGAAGAATAGGCGGACTTTTTTCTTCAAAAAACCTTGGTTACCACAGCCTTTTGTGCGCTATAAAAGTTCCTGAGGAAGAGACAGAAAAAGTTGCAAAGATTTTAAATGAATATCCGGGGATAACCCATAACTATAAAAGAAATCATAACTATAATATCTGGTTCACCCTGATTTCTGAGAATCATGAGGCAAAAGACAAGATAATTCAGGAAATAGAGGAAAAAACTGGCTTCCGGGTTAAGGAACTGCCAGCAGAAAAACTCTTTAAATTAAGGGCTGTTTTTGACGTAAGATAGGGGGACAAAATGCTGGAAAATCAAAAAAAACTAACAGATCTGCAAAAAGAAATAGTTAAAATTCTCCAAGAGGATATCCCATTAGTTTCAGATCCTTTCGGCCAGATGGCAGACTCTCTCAAGATAAGCAGGGAAGAGTTCCTAAAGGAAACAGAATACTTACTAAAAGCAGGCTACATGAGAAGGATGGGGGCAGTTCTAGCCCACAGAAAACTAGGCCTAAATTATAATCCTATGGTTGTTATCCAGGCAAAGGAAGAAGATTTGGAGGATCTTGGCCAGCAAATAGCCTCCCTTCCAGAGGTTACCCATTGTTACAGAAGGCCAAGATTTGAGGACTTCCCCTACGACCTATATGCCATGGTTCACAGCAAAACAGAGGAAGCTGCAAAAGAGCTGGCGAAAAAGATAACTAATGATGATAGAATAACTTCATATAAGCTTTTATATAGCAGCAAGGAATATAAAAAAACCAGTATGAAATATTTTATTTAGGAGGTGGTCAGCATGCATATAGTAGTTTGCCTTAAGCAGGTACCTGATGTTACTGAAATCAGAATTGATCCTGTAAGCAACACCTTAATCAGGGAGGGCGTCCCATCAATTATAAATCCATATGATATGAATGCTCTGGAAGAGGCCCTGGCCATCAAAGATAAATACAATGGCAGCAGGGTCACAGTTATATCCATGGGCCCTCCTATGGCCCTGGAAATCCTTACAAAGGCTGTCGGTATGGGAGCCGATGAAGGAATACTTTTAAGCGACCGGGCTTTTGCCGGTGCTGACACCTTAGCCACTTCCTACGTCTTAGCCATGACCATAAAAAAATTAAATGAAGACAATAAAGTAGATTTGGTTTTTTGTGGTAAACAGGCCATAGATGGCGATACAGCCCAAGTGGGACCAGGAATTGCTGCCAGACTTTCTTATACATTACTTACTTATATTGATTCTATTGAGGAATTGAGACCTGAGGATGATTATATCAGGGTTAAAAGGAAAGTTAAGGCAGGTTATGAAATTACAGAAAGTAAGTTACCTCTGGTCCTTACAACTAACAGAGATATTAACGAAATTCGCTATGAAAGCCTGCCTGATTTAATTAAAGCAGCAAAATATAAGCCCTTGGTTTGGGGCAAGGAAGAACTAAATCTTGATACCCAAAAATTGGGACTTAAAGGGTCGCCAACTATGGTTAGAGAAATATTCCCGCCTCTGCAAAGAGAATGTGGCGAAAAAATTATTTTCACAGATGAGAATGCAGATTCAGTAGTTGAAGATCTGGTTCAAAGACTGATTCCAGGAATCATTATTCCTAACTAAAAAGGAGGGCTTGAAATGGCGCTTATAATTACTGCAAAAAAATGTATAGGTTGTGGTATCTGTGTACAGGCTTGCCCAGTCAATGCCCTGGATTTAGTCGGCGGCATAGCTCAAGTAGACGATTCCAAGTGTATAAAATGTGGCAAGTGCGTTAGAGTTTGTCCAACTTCAGCCATTGAGCTGGTTGGTTACGCTGTCCCTAAAATAACTCAGCCAAAGAAAACCCTGATTAGTAAAGAAGATGATTCACCCTATTCTGGTGTTTGGGTTTTGATAGAGCACGATCAAGGGCAAGTTGCCGATGTTTCCTGGGAGCTTATAGGAACAGCCCGTAAATTGGCTGATAAGCTTTTTAGTGATGTTTCAGCCATTCTTTTAGGCCATGATATGGACAGGATTATTCCTGATTGTTTTGCCTATGGGGCCGATAAGGTCTATCTGGCAGACAGTGAAATTTTTAATGACTATAGGACTGAACCCTGGTCAGCAACTATGGCAGAGTTGATAGAAGAATATAAACCGGCCATCGTCCTTATGGGCGCAACAACCCTGGGCAGGGATTTGGCAGGACATACTGCCACTATGGTAAATACAGGCTTGACTGCAGACTGTACCCAATTAGAAATTGAGGAAGAAAGCAGGCTTTTAAGGCAGACCAGGCCGGCCTTTGGCGGTAATGTTATGGCTACCATTGTTTGTGAAAAGCATCGGCCACAAATGGCTACGGTCAGACCAAAGGTTATGGAAATGCCAGAAAAGGTTCCCTTTAGGGCGGGGCAGGTTATCCGCAAAGAGGTAAAAATAAAGGAAGAGGATATTTTAACTAAAATTGTGGAAAAAATAGCTGAAGCCTCAGGTTCTGTTTATATGGACAAGGCTGATGTAATTGTTGCCGCCGGCAAGGGAGTAGGCTCCAAGGAAAATATGAAATATGTAGAAGATTTAGCCTCCGTTTTGGGTGCAACTTTGGGGGCCTCCCGGGCAGCTGTTGAAGCTGGCTGGATTGATCTTTCCCACCAGGTTGGCCAAACTGGCTACACCGTCCGTCCTAAATTGTATATCTCCATAGGCATATCCGGAGCCATTCAACACCTTGTGGGCATGCAGGGATCGGGCTGTATACTGGCTATAAATTGTGACGAAAATGCTCCTATTTTCAATGTTGCAGATTATGGGTTGGTGGGAGATTTTAAATTGATTTTGCCAAAACTTACAGAAGCCCTGAGGCAAAAACTATCTTCAGAGGGGGTGAGCTAGTGGAAAAGTTTGACGCCATTGTAGTTGGAGCAGGTCCTGCCGGACTTTCAGCCGCCTATAGAATGCTTGAAAAGGGCTTGAAGGTTATTGTTCTTGAAAGAGGGGATTACCCCGGGGCAAAGAATGTCATGGGTGGTATTTTATACAGTAATGCTCTGGCAGAAATTTTTCCAGAATTTTGGAAAGAGGCTCCTTTGGAAAGAGCAATCGTTGAAGAAAATTACTGGCTTTTAACTGATAATTCTGTGACCAAAATGGGCCACAGAAATGAGAAGTTTGGCCAGGAACCCTATAATGCGTTTTCAGTATTCCGGGCCCACTTTGACAAGTGGATGGGGGAAAAGTTCAAGGAAAAAGGTGGTCTCCTTATTTGTGAGACTGTTGTTGAAGATATTATCGAAAAAGATGGTAAGGTTATAGGTGTAAGTACCGGCAGGAAAGATGGTCAAATTTTTGCGCCTCTTGTAATTATTGCCGAGGGTGTAAATAGCCTCCTGACCCAAAAAGCCTTGAAGATGCAAAAAATAAATATGCAGGAAGACTATCTTGCTGTTGCAGTAAAAGAAGTGATTTATCTTGATGAAGAAAAAATTGAGGATCGGTTTGGCCTGGAAAAAGGCCAGGGTGCAACTATAGAAGTTATTGGCAATGCAACCAAGGGAATGGTGGGGACAGGTTTTATTTATACCAATAAGGAGAGTATTTCCATTGGTACTGGCGCTCTTATGAGTCAGCTGGTTAAAAGAAAAATTTCTCCCAATCAGCTTTTGGAAGATTTTAAAAACAATCCCATGGTAAAGCCTCTTTTAAGGGGTGGGGAGACTAAGGAATACGCTGGGCATATGCTGCCAGAGGGTGGCTACAAGGGCATGCCTAAATTATATGGCAATGGTGTTTTAATTGTTGGTGATGCAGCCCAAATGGTTAATGGTCTCCATAGAGAAGGGTCAAATATGGCCATGCTTTCCGGTAAACTGGCAGCAGAAACAGCAATGGCAGCCACAGCCAGGGGAGATTTTTCCAAGGAAACCCTATCTTCCTATCAGAAGGCCTTAGAAGCTACCTTTATCATTAAAGACCTTAAAAAATATCAGAATTCAACCGGATATTTTGACCAGCATCCTGAGCTTTTTGCCCTTTATCCTCAGCTTGTATCCGATGCTATGTATACTTTCTTCAGGGTTGATGGAACTTCCAAAAAAGAAATGCAAAAGAAGCTCATCAAAGAGGCCCTAAAAACAAGACCTGCCAGTAAGCTGGCTAAAGATCTTTATAATTTCTGGAGGGTGCTGGCATGAGTAAATTAGATGATAAATTATTTCTCAACCGTTACAAATCCTGGAAGGAAACCCATCTTAGGGTAACTGACCCAGATAAATGTTTAAATTGTAAAGACAAGCCCTGTACCTACATCTGTCCGGCAGCTGTTTACGGTTGGAACGAATTAGAGCAGAGAATACTTACGGCCTACGAAGGTTGTGTTGAGTGCGGCTCCTGCCGCTATGCCTGCACCTATAAGGTAATCGACTGGCAAAATCCTAAGGGAGGCTATGGCATCCAGTATAAGTGGGGGTGATGAGATGTTCACTGATTATCATGTGCATGCTATCGGTCATGAGCACAGGCTGCACACAGTGGAAAATATCTTAGAATATGTAAAATACGCCAGGGAAAACAAGGTTAAAGAAATTGGTTTTGCAGATCATGATCGCTATCTTTATGAGAAGCTGGATCTAAATCTTTATGCCAAGGTTCAAAAAGAAGTTCCTGACATTAAAATAAAGGTGGGCCTGGAAATAGACTATTTCCCCGATCGGCTGGCTGAAATTGAAAAAAAAGTTAATTATTTTCCCTATGATTATTTGATTGGCTCTGTTCACTATATTGGAAAATGGATGTTTGACAGTGACCAGGAGAGAAGGGAATATGAAAAGTGGGATCATGATGATCTTTACGAGAGATATATTTCCCTGGTAACCCAGTCTGCCCGTAAGGACTTTTACGATATTCTTGGACATATAGATTTGATAAAGATATTTGGCATAAAGCCAGTAAAGAGAAAGCCAGAAAATATTTTTGCTCCATATCTAAAAGAAATAGGAAAAACTGGTTTGGTTGTAGAAATAAATACAAACGGCTTAAATAAACCGGTTCAGGAAATATATCCCTCTTATGAGATTATTAAACTACTCTTTGAGAACAATATTCCTGTAACCCTGACTTCCGATGCCCACCATCCCCATGAGGTTGGCAGAGATTTAGCCAAGGCTAAAGACTTGGCCATAAAAGCAGGCTACCGGAAAATGCCCATATTTACTCAGAGGAGGATTTCTTATGAACATTTATGATGCAATGCGAGTTTTTGAAAAGAGTATTAAAGAGTCAGATGATATTATTAAATATCAGGAATTGAGAAAGAAAATCGAGGCCGATGCAAGCACCAAAGAAATTATGGCCGATATCCGCAAAAAACAATTAGAGGTTCAGACCTATATGATGACTGGCCAGGAAATTCCTAAAGATAAGATGGAGGAACTTGAAAGAGTCAACCAGCTGGTAGGAAATCATCACACCATCAGTGAGTTTTTACAGGCTGAATATATTGTTGGTAAGGTTTTTGAAGATATTTCCAAAATGCTGGCCCAGGCCTTTGATTTTTGGATTCCCGAAGGATTGCAGGAAGAGCTGGAAGAAAAGCTTACAGATTCAGAAGAATAAAAATTTGCAAAATAAAGGCGCCCACTTGGTGGACGCCTTTTTATATTTTACCAGGCTAAGATTTCTACTCCATCTTCAGTTATAAGAACTGTTTTTTCCCATTGGGCTGATAATTTACCGTCTCTGGTAACAACAGTCCAGTCATCTTCCAGGACCAGGCAATCAAAGGTACCTTCATTAATCATAGGTTCAATGGTAAAAGTCATTCCAGGGATTAAGAGATAGCCTTTATGGGGGCTGGCATAATGATCAACCTGCGGGTCTTCGTGGAAGTCCAGGCCTACTCCATGGCCGCAAAGGGCTCTTACTACAGAATAACCATGAGACTTTACAAAGGGCTCGATTGTCCTGCCTACTTCATTTAAATCTCCCCAGGGCTTGAGCGCTTCTACAGCTTTTTCCAGGGCTTCTTTTGTAACTTCTACTAGTTTTTTTGCTCCCGGGCTTACCTCTCCAATCATGAACATGCGACTGGCATCGGCATAATAGCCGTCTAAAATAGTAGTTACATCTACGTTTACAATATCACCATCTTTAAGAACCTGATCTTCTGTGGGGATACCATGACAGATAACCTGGTTAAGAGAAGTACAGGTACTTTTGGGAAAACCCTGGTAGTCCAGAGGGGCTGGGATTCCACCTCTCTTAATGGTCTCATCATGGACGATTTGGTTAATTTCTTCAGTGGTAATACCAGCTTTTATTTCTTTGGCTACTATATCAAGAATTTCGTTATTGGCTTTACCTGCTTTTCTGATTCCTTCAATTTGCTCTTCATTTTTTATAAATTCATAAGGTGTAATCATATAACCTTGATTTTCGTAAAACTCTACCTTCTCATCAAAAGCCAGGTGGCAACTCTTATATTTTTTACCACTGCCACACCAGCAAGGGTCATTTCTGTTGATTTTCTGCATTTTTATTAACACTCCATTTCCTAATACTTCTTTTTATTATAAAGTATAAATGATATAATGTAACTTGTTTTTTACTGCAAGCAGGAGAGGGAGATTTTTTTGGAAGCAAATGTAAGCCGGCTTCAGGTCGGTCAGAAGGAAATTATTTTAATTGGCACAGCCCACGTTTCCCCAAAAAGTGTTGAGGAAGTTAAGCTATTAATAGAAAATGAAAGGCCAGATTCTGTTTCTATTGAGCTATGTCAAGGACGTTACAGTTCAATAGTAAATAAGGATAAGTGGCAAAATACAGACATTGTTAAGATTATAAAAGAAAAGCAGACCATGCTATTAATGGCCAGCTTGATTATGGGTTCTTTTCAAAAAAGGATTGCAAAATCTTTTGAGGTGGCTCCGGGCCAGGAAATGATCCAGGCTATTGAATCTGCCAATGAAATTGGAGCTCAAATTGTTCTTGCCGACAGGGATATACAGGTTACCTTAAAAAGGCTATGGGAGAATGTAGGTTTAAAAGGTAAGGCACAAATTATTTATGAACTTATTTCCAGTATCTTTTTTTCGGAAGAAATCACAGAAGAAGAGTTAGAGGAAATGAAGTCACAGGATATGTTGGACTCAGCCCTAAACTCACTTTCGGACTCCTTTCCCGAGTTAAAATCTGTTCTAATAGATGAAAGGGATAAGTACCTGGCTCAAAAAATAAAAAATGCACCTGGCGACAAGGTTGTTGCTGTTTTAGGTGCTGGTCATATTCCTGGTATAAAAGAGGAGCTTTTTAAGGAGAATGATTTGGCTAGTCTGACTTCTCTAAAGACTGGACCTAAAGTTAGTAAAGTTTGGCTTTGGGCTCTGCCCTTGGCTCTTTTAGCTATCGTAGGCTTTACTTTAAAGAGTGACCTGCCTTCGGGTATAAACCAGATAATGGTCTGGTTTCTCTGGAATGGCTCTTTATCAGCCTTGGGGGCTACTTTAGCCCTGGCTCACCCTCTGGCAATTTTGACTGCTTTTCTTGTGGCCCCTATTAGCTCTTTAAGTCCACTTTTAGCCGCTGGCTGGTTTTCCGGTCTGGTTGAGGCCTGGCTTAGAAGGCCAAATGTGAGTGATTTTGAAAAAATTGCTGATGATTTAGATTCTATAAAAGGTTTTTGGAAGAATAGGGTAACCAGAATTCTTTTGGTTGTAGCCCTGTCAAACCTGGGCAGTGCCATTGGAACCTTTGTTGGTGGAGCACACGTTATAAAGATTTTCGTTGATGTAGTTAAATAATTTGCATTTGGGGACGCAACATTCTGTCCGAACAGAATGTTGCGTCCCCAAATGT
>CAZUPR010000029.1:0-16239 GCA_964622305.1 uncultured Eubacteriales bacterium | reverse complement strand
ACCCCCGACCCCATGGTCCCAAACCATGTGCGCTACCAAACTGCGCTATGCCCCGAGCTGACAACGTTTAGTATAAAATAAATCTAAACTCTTGTCAATCTCTAATTTTCTTTTTTTTATATTTTTTCCAGAATTCTTTTTAGTTCTTCCAAAGCCATGGCACGATGGCTGACCCTGTTCTTAACTTCCATCGGAATTTCTGCAAAAGTCTTTTCCAGGTTTTCATAATAAAAGAGGGGATCATAACCAAATCCACCCTGGCCCTGGCCTTCTTTAAGTATTCTTCCCTGACAACTGCCTTCTGTAGTCTGGCTTTCGCCAGTAAGTGGGTTATAAAGGGCAAGAGCTGCTACATAACGGGCGTAGCGGTCTTCATCATCAAAATCTTTTAATTCTTCTAAAAGTTTCAAATTATTAGACTGATCACTGGCATCATGACCTGAATACCTGGCTGAATAAATACCTGGACGCCCACTCAAAGCCTCTACTTCCAAACCAGAGTCATCAGCCAAGGCTAACATACCTGTGTACAAGCCTGCATTTTTTGCCTTTAGAAGAGCGTTTTCCTTAAAGCTTTGGCCGTCTTCCTCAACTTCCGGCAAATCAGGGAAATCTAAACTTGAATAGACCAAAAAACCCATTGGCTGCAGGATGGTTTTAAATTCTTTAATTTTATCCTTGTTTCTAGAGGCTATAATTATTTTCTTAAGAGCCTTTTTTTGTTGCTCAATCAATTGCTTTATAGCTTTTTCACCATACTCAAGCATAAGGTTTAATTCCAGGCGGGAAAAACTATCTTCTTCACCGGTCCCTTGTATTTCTACAAAGCGACCACTTTCAGTCATTACCAAATTAAGGTCAACCTGAGCCTGAGAATCTTCAATGTAAGGTAAATCTAAAACAACTTCATCATTTACTATACCAGCACTTACAGCTGCCAAATGCTCCTTTATGGGATCCTCAGTGATTAGCCCATCACTTAAAAGTCCCTGGCATGCCATCTTTAAAGCCAAAAATCCTCCAGTTATTGAAGCTGTTCTGGTACCACCATCAGCCTGGATTACATCACAGTCAATCCAGATAGTTATATCTGGCATTTTAGTCAGATCCGTTACGGCTCTCAAAGAACGGCCTATAAGCCTCTGAATTTCTTGTGTTCTTCCACTGGGTCTGCCCTGGTTAACTTCTCTTTTGTAGCGGTTGTCTGTAGCTCCAGGTAACATTGAATATTCTGCGGTAACCCACCCTTGCCCAGAACCTCTTAGCCAGCCTGGAACCTTTTCTTCCACACTTGCTGTGCAGATAACCTTTGTACGTCCAAATTCCACCAAGACTGACCTGTAGGCATTTTCTAAATAGCCCGGATAAATTTTAATTTCTCTTAATTCATAATTTTTCCTGCCATCGTATCTCATAAAGACATTACCCCTTTAAATATTATAGGTTTTGAGCATCTTAACTACTTCTACTGACCCAGAAAATTCCAGTTCTGCTTCCCTTTTCAAAATCTTTGAATTATAGATTGGATTTAGATGTGTCAGCAAAAGTTTCTCTGCCTGGGCAATTTCTGCCAGCTGTCCGGCTTGCCTGGCTGTCATATGGCCATTTATACATTTATTTTTATCTTTTTCCAAAAGACTTGCCTCGGCAAAAAGGTAGTCAGCCTTTCTTACCTCTTCTGCAATTTGCTGGGAAAAAGCTGTATCCGCAGTATAGGCAAGCTTCTTTCCATTTTCCTTAACCTTAAGGCCATAGCAGGGAATAGTATGTCTGCATTCGAAAAAGCGAACAGCCATAGAACCAAAACGATGGTCTTTTTCCAATGACTCTTCCAGGGGAATCATGGCAAAAAGATGTGGGTATGAAGCCAGCTTGTCGTAATGTTCATTATCTGAAGGAGCATAAACAATAAGGGGATTCTTTCTCTTTCCTGCTTCGTGAGCCAAAGCAAAGGCCTTGCGTAACATCTCTATATCGTAGAAATGATCAGCGTGAAAATGGCTTATTATTAGGCATGATAAATCTGTATATTCAATAAATTTTTGTAGGTTGGCAAAAGAACCATTCCCACAGTCAATCATTATCTTTATATTATTGCTCTCTAAGAGGTAGCCACTGGAGGCTCCTCTGTAGGGAGCAAAAGGGCTGTAGCAGCCCAAAATTGTAAAGCGCACTATCAGCCCTCCTGACTTTTCATTATTTCTCATTTACTGATTTAAGAACTTTAAAATCCCATTGGCAATTCCGCGTGCCATTCGGGCCTGAAGGTTTGGATCAGCCAAAAGAGCCTCTTCCTGCTGATTGCTTAAAAAACCCATCTCAACAAGAACAGATGGCATTTTAGTCTCCCTGATTACTGCAAAGTTATCTTCGAAAATACCATATGAAGGCCTGCCTGTTTCTTTAAGGATATCATCTAAAATCAGCCTGGCCAGGTTCTGTCTCTCCATTCTTTGCATATATATCTCTGGCATCCACTCTGGTGCGTAGAAGAAGACCCCAGCCCCCTGAACTGCTTTGTTGGTGGTGGAGTTTGAATGTATACTGACAAAACAATAGGCATTCTCATTATTGGCTAGATTTGCCCTGTCATAAAGGTCCCTGTTAGTTGTTCCCCTGTGAGTCACAATAACAGAGACACCTTCAGCCTTAAGATATTCTTCAACCTTCAAGGATACCGCTATGTTAACGTCAAGCTCTTTAACCTTCATTACTAAACCTGTGGCCCCTGTATCTACCCAGCCACCTGCTTTGATAGTTCCATGGCCAGGATCTATAACAACAACCTTACCCTTAGGTCCCTGTGTGGGGTAACCAAGAGCAACCCCCAGGCTTTTATCTTTTAAAGACACTCTGACTGAACTGCCATAAACAAATTTCAAATCAAGACGCACTACATCTTGTGAATCTTGTTTGGCAGTCAACTCATAGCCATCCTTGATAACCTTTGAATAGGTGTTTTTACCAGCTAAGTCCAGCCTGCTTCCTTTAATGAAAAAGGCAATATGATCCAGACTCAGTCTCTGGCTTTCATATGATATATCCTTATCCGCTTTAACTACAAAGTCAAAACCAGTGGAACTTTCATTAAGATTTATTTCTTTAATCACAGACAGAGCTTCAAGATAGTTTCTCATCTTAATATTTATGCTCTGATTTTCTCTTACATAAGCAGCTCTAAAGTCAATTTTGTCTTTAAAATTAATTAAAAGTTTCTTGTCCATAACTTCTACATAATTAATATTAAACTGATTAACAAAGACCTTTTGAGGACTTAAGGTAAGCTCAGGAAAATCAATCATTATCTGATTGGCCGATGGCTTACTCAAACGATAATCTTCAATGGAAAGGGGGAGAATATCTAATTCTAAATATTCCGCCTTATTGGAGATTACCAGATATTTCCCGTTGCCCATTGATATCTTTGCACTTTCATTACTGTCAAACTCTATATCCTGGCGTTGGCTTTCCTGGGCATCTTCCTTTTTTAAAACCAGCCAGTCTGCCAGCCAGCCTGCATTACCAGAGTCAAGCCTTACCTTAAGCCAGTCTTTTTGAACATCGATAACTGTAAAGTTTTGTCCATTTTTCACCTGACTAATTACACCATATTCTATACCAGGACCCTGGCGGACATTTACCAGACTCTCTTTAATTACTACGTTATCATTAACCTTAAAAGCCGAGTCACTTCCCGCAGCTGCATTGGCTTCTGGGTTTTGAGGATAAATTACTGCCCCTGTACTTGGGTCCTTTAAAAGTGAGGAACCATCAGCCAGAGAAAGAAGCCAGCCTGCTACCCAGCCCTCTTGTCCTTCTTTAGTCTGAACCTGATACCAATCGCCCTTTTGATTTTTAGCAGTTACTGCAGTATCTTTTTTTAACTGTGTTATTATATTGGCATTTAAATTGGGTTCACTGCGCATATTCACAAGGGACTGATTTATGTAATAAGTTTGTGTGTCCACAGCCGAACCTTGTATTGTGATTAAGAAGCCAGCTACCCAACCTTCTGTTGAGCCAGTTTTAATCTTATACCATTCGCCTTTTTTCTCTACAACATCTACAAGTTGCCCTTTATTCAGCTGAGTAAGGACGGCACTCTCTGTATTTGCTTCCTTGCGGATATTAACCTGGTTACTGTTAATTACCCCGCTGGTCTGAGCTTCTTTGGCTGGCTCAGTAAGAAGTTTGATATATTCTGAGCTCACCCAGCCTAAACCTTGAGGCAGACGAATTTGCAACCACTGGTTTTCAGCTTTTACTATGGCAATTTCACTGCCTCTGGAAAGCTGGCCTATATTACTGTAATTTGTGCCCGGTCCGCTTCTGATATTTAAAATAGCTGTATCCACTATTCCTTTGCCATCTGCGGCATAAGTAACAATAAGGAAGGCTGAAAATATCAGCAAAAGTAACAGGGAAATTCTAACTTTTTTCAAATTTTACCTCCAAAAACTCTTTCCCTTTTTCTTGGTCCAAATTAAAAGAACCAAGCCAAGGAAAATAAATATTAAACTGGAAAGCTGGGCCATCCTAAGAGGTCCCAACATTAAACTGTCCGTCCTAAATCCTTCTATAAAGAATCTTCCTGTGGAATATGCAATCAAATAAAGGGAGATAATAAAACCATCCCTTGGTTTGTATTTTTCTCTTACAAAAATTAGCAAGGCAAAAATTACAAGGTTCCATATTGATTCATAGAGAAAGGTAGGATGCCTGTAAGCACCGTCAATCCACATGGCCCAGGGGATTCGGCTGGGGTCGACCTCATAGCCGTAGGCTTCCTGATTAAAATAGTTTCCCCAGCGGCCAATTGCCTGCCCCAAAATCAAACTGGGAGCAGCCAGATCTGCCACTTGTAAAAATTCAATTCTATAATATTTTAATACTATCCAGGCTGAAAGGAAGGCACCTATTATACCACCATGTATTGCAAGGCCGCCATGCCAAACTGCCGGTATTTCTGCCGGGTATAGCCTGTAATAATCCCAGTTGAAAGCCACATAATAGAGACGGGCTCCAATAAATGCCGATGGTATCGAAACCAGGAGAGCATTCATAAACTGATCTTCATCAATATTTTTTTTTCTTACTTCCTTGAGTGCCAGGAAGGTACCCAGCAAAATGGCCAGGGCAATCAAAGCCCCATACCAGCGGATTTTCAAAAAACCAAAGTCCACTAAAAATGGATCTGGCATAAAGCACCTCTTTTAGAAACTTGTATTTGTATAATCATGATAACTATAAACGGGATTTACCAAAGTTTTTTTAACTCTTTGAATATAAACCTCTTTATCAATACCCTCCGAAATTAGAAGAGCAGGAATCATCTTTTTAAGTTCTGCATCCAAAGCTAGAAAAAGTTCTTCCCTTTGATCAGAGTCCGCTATCTTATTAATCTGATTTTGTAAATCGTTAACTGCTGGAAGGTTTAGACCACTGGCATTAAGAGGATTGTAGATGGGGTTTTGAAAATATTCGTAGAAAGCATTTTTACCCACATACTCGCCTTGCCATTCTTCCAGGGCTAAATCAAAATTACCCTCTCTTAAACTTGCAAAGTATTCCTCCAATTCCAGGCCCACAAGCTCAACCTCCAGGCCAAGCTTTTTCTCCAGCTGACTTTTGATCTTTTCCACTTCTTTGATTGATGGCTGATCATTCAAAAAGAGAAGCCTGATTCCCTGATTTGCAAATAGATAGTCTGCTTTTTTGTCAGTCTGTCCCAAAGCTTCCTGAATTTTTTGTCTGGCTTCAAGGTTCTTCAAATCCTCGTTTTTCGCATTTAACCAAAGAATCTGCCCACCAGCCAAGCTATAAGTTTGGCCCTTTAGATTAGCTACAGGGTCTTTAGGAAAAATAATATCATAATCTTTTTCTTGGAATCCTTTAAGTAATTTATCCCTGCTTAAAGAAAATTCAAAGGTTATGGACTCAGGGCCAGCTTGTTTAGCATCTTGGTTTTCCTGGGCTGGGACTAAGCTTATCTTGCTCTTGCTTTTTTTATCCACAATAAAATCACCTGAAAAAGGTCCCGCTAAAAAATCTTCTGAGTTTAAAACCGGATAAAAGACAGGCATTGCCAGGATTTTTTCAAAATCAGTAAAAGACTTTTTAAGCTTAAGTACAAGGTGATTATCCTCATCTAAACTTATGGCATTCTCATTTTTCAGATCAAGGTAATTATATAGATAAGAATATTTTCCCTGGTCAGCTTCCATGTTGTTTTTCAGACCAAGAAGGATATCTTCGGGGCTTATTGCTTGCCCATCACTCCAGGTAATACCATCCTTCGTCTTAATGAAGATGGTCTTGCCATCTTCGCTGTAATTAAAAGATTCAGCCAAAACGGGCACTGGCTGGCCGGAAGCATCGTATTCAAAAATACCTTTATATAAATGCTTTAAGAGAGTTAAATGAGCAGGATTGTCTGCTTGCCCTGCCAAGGCCAGATTCAACTCTTCCCCTTCAACTCCTATGTAAAGATTATTTCCTTTTTCATTATTGCAGCCCGCTGTAAAGACAAGGGCTAATATCAAGATGGCAGTTAATATGCCTATCCTCTTTTTATTCATAAAAATCTCCTTATTATATCTTCCCTGAAAAAAAGCTTCGCCATTAAAGGGCAAAGCTTTTCTTTTATCTAGAAAATAATATTTCTTCTTAGTTTGTTTTGTTGATCTCTTAAAGCTGCAATAGCTGCTGAGAGAGTTGTTTCTTTTAGAAGATAATCTTTTAGCTCAGGCCCCTGAATATCACCAGGAATCTTATTTAATTCAAAATATGCTGCCTCAACTATCTCGTAAAGGGAGTCTGGAAAAGAGCAGAGTTCCAATTTTAAATTCTTCCAGGTTATAGCTCTAAATTGAGTGTTTCTATCGGCCTCAAAGTTTCCTTCCAGTTCCTTAATGAAAGCTGAAAGGATATTGTTTTTTCTCACTGTGGCTTCTTGTTGAAATCCAGAAAATATTAAGTTGTTTTGCTCAATCAGTCTCTTATTTAAGATCAGACCCAGGATCAAAAAAGAAGAAAAAATAGATATAACTACCGCCAGAATAAACCAATCCAGGAAAAAAACAACGTAGCCGAGGCTCATACCAAGAATACCGCTGAGAAAAATTAAGAGCAAGGAACTGCCATCCGTACTTTTAGGTTGATTGTTCTGAAAAGGATTCTCCACTGGGATTCACTTCCTTCTTTCCTTATTTGTATTTATTATCTTCAAGAAAACTATAATCTGGGCTTAAAGGGTCACCCAGGTAAATATGACCTGCCAGTGATTCTACCACTTGCCCATTAATCAGAATCTGAACTTTATCAATTCCTTCTATTTCTGTCAAACTGTTGACCAAAGAATAAACAGCAAAAATCTCCCCTGCTGAGCCAGCCACATCCCTGATACTTCCACCCAAATCTATTGTAGCCAATTTGTTTTCTGGATCATATTGATAAGATAATAGCTCTGTACCCCAAGGCAGAACAGCAAGGTTTCCTTCTTTCTCTGGTCCTTTTACTAGTTCTTCGACAACAATTGATGCATTTTCAGCCGTAACTTCCAAAGGTACGCTTCTTTTCTCCTTGCGGAAATAACCATCCTCTGTGCCAAAATAAAGCTCAATTATTGTTTCAGGCACTACTTCTAAAATTTGAATTTCTTCCTGTGCAAGAACTTTACCGGCTGTATCCTTAAAGATAACTTTTTTATATTCTACCGTATTATCAGCCATTTTTACAAGTTTATAAGGATAATTAAGCCCTCTTTCCTCACTGGCCCCCTCTTCCGGATCTCTCTTCTCGGCAGTAACGGTCAAAATCCCCTTGTCAAAGAAGGCATCTTTTAAGACCAGGCTGTATCCCTCCTGGCTCTGCTCTCCCCTTGAGGCAAAAAGGTAGAGCTCATTATCGTAACTAAAGGCTTTATAGGCCTCCGACATCCTGTATTGATTTAAATACTCTTGGACATTGGCTGGCATATCCTCTATCTCAAGATGCACTATTCCAATTTCTCTTGCAGAACTTTCTTTGTTACCAAGATTTAAGAGGAAAAATATGGCCCCAATAACTGCTGCAACCAAGGCTATTATAGCTATTTTCTTTTTCATTGAACATTTCCTCCTTGTTTTTAATAAAATATACCCTTTTTAGTATTATAACAAGCATTGGCACTATATTTACAGTGTTAATAATAAATTTACTTATTTTTAAAAGAGTTTTTCCCAGAACATTGTGATAAAATGTTTATTAATAAAGAAAGAGGATAAAAGGAGGAAAAATGTTTAGAGAGATAGGATTTGGACTTTTATTTGTATCAATCATTTTTAAAACTCTGGCAATCAGCAAGGCCAACAACCAAAGAAAGACTCTGGAAGAGCGAAAAAAAGAATACAGAAAATTTAATCTTCCCGGTAACATAATAATAGTTACAGGTGTCCTTTTTCTTCTGTACGCTAAATATTTCGCTTAAATCTTAAAAAAAGAAAAGCAGCTAAGATTGCCTAAAGGCCAGCCTTAGCTGCTCTTTTTTATTCCTGGCCACCTGTAAGCAGCTGGCCAATTTTTCTTTTATATTTTACTGAAAAAGAATCCATAAGATCATACATTACTGGTACCAGAACCAGAGTGACAATGGTTGAAAAAAGAAGTCCAAAAACAACAACTGTTGCCATAGGCGACATCAATTCTGCGCCCTCACCAATGCCAATGGTCTGCGGGATCAGAGCCAATACTGTTGTAAGAGTGGTCATCAAGATAGGTCTAAACCTTGTCTGGCCTGCCTCTTTTAAGGCCTCAATTTTGTCCATTCCTCTCGCTCTTAGGGTGTTAACATAGTCAACAAGAACAATGGCATTGTTTACCACTATCCCAGCCAGCATAATAACTCCAATAAAAGCTGTAACCCCAAAGTTACGACCTGTTAAAAATAGTCCAAAGGTAATTCCTATAAAGGTTGGAGGAATACTAAACATGATTATAAAGGGATGGAGCAAAGCTTCAAACTGAGAAGCCATAACCATATAAACTAAAATTATAGCCAGAATCAAGGCATAAATTAAACTGATAAAAGCCTCTTCCATTTCCTGACTGGAACCTGTGAATTCCATAGTATAGCCACTGGGTAAATGCAGGTCCTTCATATTCTTTTGTATATCCTTGGTAACCGCTGACAAATCCCTGCCAGATATTTCCGCTGTTATTGTAGCTAACCTGCTTTGGTCAGCCCGGGAAATGCTGCTGGGCCCTTCAACAAAATTAATCTCTGCAACCTCTTCGAGTGGAACATTAAAGCCCATAAGAGAAGGAATCATTATCCTTTTAGCTGCATCTAGGTCTCTTCTTTGTTCTTCAAGTAAAAAGATTTTTACATTATACTCATTGCCTTTTTCTCTGTACTTAGTAGCCGTAAGGCCAGAAAGACCCTGCCTTAAAGCTCCTGCCACCTGATAAGAAGTCAACCCATAAGCCTGGGCCTTATCCCGATCAATAATAACCTCTATTTCCGGGGTTCCTTTGTCAAAACTTGTGCTAACCTCCCTGGTATCCGGAACAGCTTTAACCCTTTGTGCAACTTCATCAGATAACTCACGGAGGGTCTCTAAATCGCTGCCCTTAAGCTCAATAGAGATTGCATTACTCATGGCCATGGAAAGAGCTTCTGAGGAAACTGTAACTTCCACTCCTGCCATATCGGCCGTTCCCTGTCTTATTTCTTCGGCAATATCTTTTACAGATCGTTTTCTGTCATTAACTGGTTTCAGGGCGACCATGATTGTAGATGTCCTTGAACTGCCTGTACCCAACATCATTCCGCCATCGCCAGCACTTACAAAAATCTGGTCTATTTCATCTATTCCTGCCAAGAGAGCCTCAACTTTTTCAGTCTCTGCAATAGTATCTTCCAGAATAGAATTTCTGGCCAGCCGTAATTCTACGGATAAAAAGCCTGCATCAGTTTCAGGTATAAATTCTTTACCAACAAAGGCAGCAAAAACAAAAACTGAAACTAAAATAGCTATTAAAGTTAAGCTTATAATTTTTTTCCTGTTTTCCAAAGAATATGCCAGAATCTCAATATATTTATCCTTTACTTTTTCTACTATCCTTTGAAAGGAATCGGAAATCTTCCTGGCAAATCTTGATAATATTGTTACATTTGTATCTTCTTTTAGTCCATCTTCTTTTTCAATCACCAGCAACTTTGAAGACAGCATAGGCACAAAAGTCAAGGCTACCATTAATGATGCAAAAAGCGAAAAAGTTACTGTAAGTGACATGGGCCTGAATAATTGAGCTGAAAGACCCTGAACAAAAACCAAGGGAAGAAAAACACAAATTGTGGTCAAGGTTGAAGCCACAACAGCTGATGATACTTCCTTTGTGCCCTCAACAGCAGCCTCTACCCGGGAAAGTCCCTTTTCTGTCCTGAAACGATAGATATTTTCTAAAACAACAATAGCAGAGTCAACCATCATACCTATCCCCAGAGCCAGTCCGCCCAGGGATAAAACGTTTATTGTTGTCCCGGAAAAAAACATAAGTATAAAAGTAGCAATTATTGATATAGGAATTGCAGTTCCTATAATCATGGTGGAGCGGATATTTCTCAGGAATAAATAGAGAATCAAGATAGCAAAACTGGCACCTACCACACCATTATTAAGAACATTACTGATAGATTTATTAATAAATTCTGCTGAATCATAGACTGTAATAATCTCAATACCTGCAGGCAGGTCCTTGGCTATTTTCTCTAGTTCTGCATTAACTTTCTTAGAAACGCTTACTGTATTTGCATCGCTTTGTTTATAAATATTAAGGCTTACGGCACTTTGTCCATTAAGTGATGAATACATAGTTTTTTTAGCAAAGGTGTCTTGTATATCTGCTATGTATTTTAACTGGGTAGAAGCACCGCCGCCCAATGGAATAAGTATGTTCCCCAGATCATCAAGCGAGTCCAGCTCGCCTTTAATTCTTAAGAGATAATCCTTTTGGCCCTGAACAACAGTACCTGCGGAGTAATTGGCATTTTCACTGGCAATTATTCCCTGCAAATCTGCAATTGACAGCCCCAGTGACTGAAGACGGTAAGAGTCAACCAAGACCTGTATCTCTCTGGTCTCCCCCCCACCAGTATCAAGACTGGCTACGCCAGATATCCTTTCAATATAAGGAAGGATTTTTTCATCAACAATTTCCTTAATTTCATATGCCTCTCTGTCACCTGTAACTCCCATCATCATAACTGGCATCATTTCCATATTGAATCTTATAATCATGGGAGAAGTTGCCTCATCTGGCAACCAGGCTTTAACAGAATCTACTTTTTCTCTAACCTTTATCTCACTATAGTCCATATCAGTCCCATAGTTAAACTCAGCAATAACCATGGACGAGCCCCTGCTGGAGGTAGATGATACTTTTTTAATACCAGGCAGGCCAGCTACAGCTTCTTCCAGAGGACGGGTAATCAGTTGTTCCATTTCTTCTGGTCCAACACCCTCATAGTTTACAATTGTGGCAACTATGGGTAACTCGATATCTGGATAAAGATCCACACTCAGCCTGTTCAGAGAAACTGCGCCTATAATAAAAATAGCAAGAACTACCATGAGAATGGTTATGGGGTGTTTAACGGCGTGTCGTGACAGGTTCATTGAGCAGCATCCTCTCCGACGATTCTTACAAGGTCGCCAACAATAACATTATCATTACCCTTGGTGATAACCTTATCACCAGCCTTAAGACCAGAAATAACCTCTGTCATCAAGCTGTTGCTGATTCCGGTCTCTATAGTTACTGGCTGAGCCCGATTTTCTATAACAATAAATACTCTGGCTTCATTGCCTCTGATAATTATTGCCTTTGAAGGAATCAAAAGAACATCTTCCTTACTCTCAACTACAACTTTTGCCTTGGCAAAAACTCCAGCCTGAAGAAAAAGATCCTTATTATCAACCTCTATCTCCAGAGGAAAAGATCTGGTTTGAAGGTCCATGGATGGTGCAACTGATTTTATTTTTCCTGCAAAATTATGTCCGGAAATACCAGGCACTTCTAAATCTACTTCCTGACCTGGCTTAAGGTTTTTTATTTCTTTTTCATTTATATTAGCTTTTAAAAGAAGTTTTTCTGTTTTATTAACAATAGCAAAGGGAGATTGGGCCGATGCAAAATTACCAACACTTGCGTTTATGGCAGAAACAATCCCATCTATGGGGCTTTTTACAGTATAACCAGCCAACTCAATCTTTCTAAGCTCCCAGGCATTCTTAGCCTGTAAATAACCAGTTTCTACCTGTTCAAACTGAGAGGCAGACATGGCACCCGCTTGGTAAAGGGCCATGTTTCTTTCCAGGTTCTTCTCTGCATCCAAATAGGTTGCCTCTGCTATTTGATAAGAAAGCTGGCTGGCCTCGGAATCAAGATACCCAAGAATAGTTCCTTTTTTTACGCTGTCTCCAACATTTACAGGAATGGAAACAACTTTTTGAGCCCCAGCAATTTCAGGTATAACCATTGCAGAAACTTCTGCCTCCAGAAGCCCGCCTATTGTTATCTCTCTTACAATCTGGCTCTTGGCTGCCTGATAAACCTCTACTGGAACTTGTATTTTTTCTCCCTCTTCCCCCTTGGTGGAACAAGAGGAAAGAAGGGCACTTCCTATTAATAAAAGCAGTAAAAAGTAAAACTTATTTCTTTTTTGCATTAACTTACTTCCTCCTCAGTGCTTAAATCAGGCCTTAAAGCGGCTGCACCTTTCATATATACATGTTTAACCTTAAAATCTTTTTCACAATTAATTGTAATAAGAAGACGTATACATTTTTCCAGAGAATTTTCTACATACATTTCTTGCATGCACATCAAAGGAACTGATGTCAGCCCCAGGTCTCTGGCAACACGGGCAGGATAAATTTTTGTTAAATCTCTGGTAGCTGTAAAAATTACTGAGACCATATCATGACTTTTTAGCTGATTATCTTTTATTATTTTTTCCAGGACGTTTTTTGTATTTTCAACGATTGATTCTTCAGTATTTTCTTCAACTGTTATTGCTCCCCGGATTGCTTTTTGTAACATCATTCTTCCTCCACTTCTTCCTTGCAGATTCCTTCTGCCAGTAAAAATTCTTTAAGTTCTTCCGTGGTAAAATCTTTGCTTATTTTTACTTGTCCAATTTTTTCCGGAAGAATCAGAACCATTTTACCGGACTGATTTTTTTTATCTAAAGCCAATATTTGCATAAAGAGCTCTGCTGGCATTTTAGGTAACTTATAGACCATATCCAGATCATGGAAAATCTTATTTATTCTCTGGTAATCTTCTGCTGGCAAAAGCCCCTTTTCACAGGCAAAGGAAGATATAATACCAATGCCTGCACTAACAGCCTCGCCATGGCGAAAGTATTCATACTCAGTTATAGTTTCTATTCCGTGGGCAATGGTGTGCCCCAGATTAAGGATTGCCCTAAGACCAGTTTCTCTTTCGTCTTCTTGAACAATCTTTGCCTTAATTTGGCAGGATTTACCTATTATTTCTTTAAAGATTTTCTGATCTTTACCTTTTATTTTCTCTATATTATTTTCCAAAAAGGTGAAAAAATCCGCATCATTAATAATACCATATTTAATTATCTCACCAAGGCCACTTTTCCATTCTCTGTCGGGTAGACTGGCCAGGACATCCGTATCTATATAAACTCTCTCAGGCTGATAGAAAGAACCTATCATATTTTTCCCCTGATTATGATTAACTGCAACTTTACCACCAACACTGCTGTCTACCTGAGCCAGGAGACTTGTTGGTATCTGATAAAATTTAATACCTCTTTGGTAAATACTGGCTGCAAAGCCAGCCAGATCTCCAATTACACCACCACCAAAGGCCAGCAAATAACCATCACGACCAATTTGGGCTTTAAGCATTTCTGATAAAATTTCTCCAGCAGAAGACCAGTCCTTATATCTTTCGCCATCAGGAATAATAATCTCAAGCAATTCCAGGCCTGCCTCTCTCAAGGAGGCCAGAAGTTCTTGGCCATATAATTTATACAAACTATCGTTGCTTACAAAGACACCTTTTTTGCCCGTTTCTTTTTCCTTTAATTCCGATACCAGCAAATCGAGAACTCCAGAGCCTATTAAAATATCATAGGAACGCGAACCCAGATCAATATTAAGCTTCTCCATCTTGGCCTCCTGTAAAACTTTTTACTCTTTTTTGCCAGTTAGCAAAACTTTCTTTGATTTCTTCCATACTGTCACCTGTAAACTTTTCCGTGAAGGCTTGAGCAATTACCCAGGCTGTTACAGAGGCTGCAACCACTGAAGCGGCAGGGACCGCACAAGTATCTGATCTTTCAATAGCAGCTTCATAAGCTTCTCCACTGTGAATATCTATGCTTCTTAAAGGCTTGTAGAGCGTGGGGATTGGCTTCATTGCGGCTTTTATAATTAAATCCTGACCATTTGACATACCACCTTCTATTCCTCCGGCCCTGTTTGTCTCCCGGTAAACTCCTCTTTCTTTCTCATAAAAAATCTCATCGTGGACCTGGGATCCAGGCTTATTGGCAACCTCAAATCCCAATCCGATCTCCACCCCTTTAAAAGCCTGAATGCCCATTATAGCCCCGGCAATCTTGGAGTCAAGCTTACGGTCAGGGTTAACATAAGAACCAATTCCCGGCGGCAAGCCCTTAACTATAACCTGAACCAGCCCACCAAGAGATTCACCCTCTTTTTGAGCCTGATCAATCCTTGCAACCATTTTTGCCGATGTTTCCGGACAGGGACAATATAGCGGATCTAAAAAAATATCTGCCGGGATGTCTTTTATCTCCTGTGGGCAAGCCAAGCCCGCAATATTAATGACGCAAAAGGAAATTTCGATCCCAAACTCTTTAAGAAAGCTCATAGCAATAGCCCCTATGGCCACTCTTGAAGCAGTTTCCCGGGCACTTGCCCTTTCAAGAACATTACGGATATCATCTTGCTGATATTTAAGGGCACCCGTATAGTCAGCGTGTCCTGGTCTGGCCTGGGTAACCTTCCTGGATTCAAGATCAGCATCTTTACTCCAGTCCATAATTTTCTCCCAGTTTTTCCAATCTTTATTCCAAATTAAAAAAGAGAGGGGAGCTCCGCTTGTCAATCCACCGCGAACTCCACTAAAAATATCTATTTCATCCCGTTCAATCATCATCCTGCCCCCACGGCCATAACCACCTTGCCGTAATGAGAGCATGGAATCAATAAAGTTTTTATCAATCTCTAAATTAGAAGGCAGGCCTTCAATAATTGTTACCAAGGCCTTGCCATGGGATTCACCTGCATTTAAATAGCGCATACTTCTCTCTCCTTTAAAATATTTTAACAGTTATTTATTAACAAAAAGTTAAGGGATAAAAGTTTTTCCAGTCCAAAGCTCAAAGGCCAGAGCTGCCTGCTGATAAAGCATTCCAGAACCATTCATAGTTGAGGCTCCTCTTTCTTTAGCTTCTTTTAGGAAAAGTGTTTCTTTGGGGTTATAAATAAGGTCACAGACCAGCTGTTTCTTATGAATCAAACTGTAGGGGAAGACGGCTTTTTCCTCTTCATGGGGATGCATACCTAAACTTGTTGCATTTATTATAAGGTCGGCGCTTGGGACTTCTTCCTGGGGAAGAGGTTTTTTTTGATAATCGAAGGCCTCTGATTCAAGGCCGCATTCTTTTTCGAGCAGAAAAGCCAGCTCCCTGGCCTTATTCAAGTCCCGGTTTAAAAAAATAATTTTCTCTGCTCCGGCCATGGCCAGGCTTACACCAACACCCCTGGCTGCACCGCCAGCACCAATAATTATTATTTTTTTACCTTCAGCGGAAAATTTTTTCTCTTCTTTGAGAGATGCCAGGAAACCTGCACCATCAGTATTCTCGCCATAAAATTTACCATCTTGAACAAGAAGTGTATTTACCGCCCCCGTCAACCTGGCTCTTTCTGATAAGCCACCAAGGAAGGGAATAACTTTTTCTTTATAAGGGACGGTTACATTTACTCCCTTTACTCCAAGAGCCAAAAGGCCCTTAAGGGCCTCTTCCAGCTGATCAGGCTTGACATCAAAAGCAAGATAAAGAGCATTCAATTTGTTTTTTTCAAGCTGACGACTATGTAATTCCGGCGAAAAAGAATGAGCCACCGGATGCCCTATGAGCGCATAAAGTAATGTTTTGCCATCTATCTTCATCTTCTTACTCCT
>CAZUPR010000028.1:10256-17332 GCA_964622305.1 uncultured Eubacteriales bacterium | reverse complement strand
TTTTCTTTATAATTTTACACATTTAAAATTAAGATGTAAAGAAAGTCAGATTGAGAAATTAAATTAAAGTATGGGTGAAAGCAATCTGGCAATTGACTCTTTAAATTTAATATGTGTTGGCCTGTCATAGTAAATATCTTTGGTAAGCTCATAAGAAAGAAAGGTATCGTTTTTAAATTCTTTGTTTAAAAGACTGGCCACTTCTTCAGAATAAATAAAGGCATTAACTTCAAAGTTTAATTTAAAGCTGCGGACATCAAAGTTGGCAGTTCCTACAGAAGCAAGTCTGCCGTCAGCAACGATGGTCTTGGCATGTAGGAAGCCATGTTCATAGGTATAGACCCTACCACCGGCTTTTAAAAGCTCTCCTGCATAGGAATAGGTAGCCCAGTAGACAAAGGGGTGGTCAGGTTTATTGGGAATCATAAGATTAACCTCAACACCGGAAGCTATGGCTATCCTTAAAGACTCCATAATACTTTCATCCGGAATGAAGTAGGGAGTTTGAATATGGATAGTTTTTTTAGCAGAGTTGATTATCTTAATATAGCCTTGCTTTATTTGTTCCTGGTCTGTATCTGGTCCGCTGGAAACGATCTGGATACCAGTCGTTCCAATTATTTCAGGTTCTGGGAGGAGGGGCCTGGAGATAGAGATATCTTCCCTGGACGCGTTACGCCAGTCTAAAAGGAAGCGGATCTGCATGGTATGGACAGCAGTACCACGAATTTTAAGGTGGGTGTCACGCCAATAGCCAAAGCGGGCATCCTCGCCAAGATATTCATCCCCCAGATTAAAACCTCCGATATAGCCAACCTGGCCGTCAATAATTACAAGTTTTCTATGATTCCTGTAATTAAGCTTAAAGTTAAAAACTTTAAATCTGGACTTAAAAAAGAAGGCATATTTAAAAGTATCACTGGCATATGCAAATAAGAAATCATCATCCAGCTGGCGGCTGCCAACTGAATCTACCAGAAGTCTTACCTCAACTCCCTCTTCAGATTTTTTCTTGAGGGCATCAAGAACTTCTGTTCCCAGCTTATCTTTTCTGAAAATATAGTAGTTTATATGAATGTGATTCCGGGCTTTTTCAATTTCCTTTAGAAGGTCATAAAACTTGTCTTTGCCATCAGAAAAAATTTGCACCTCATTGTCCTGAGAAAAATAGGCTCCGCTATTAAGCAGATGCATTCTGATAGAGGGTTTATAGGAGATGTTTTCTTCATCGACAAATTCCAGGCCCTTATTATCAAGCTTGTTTAGCTGGTCGGTAATAATTTTTTCCTGGATTTTACTTTCAGTCACCCTTAATTTAAAAATCTTTCTCCGGGTCATGTTCTGGGAGAAAATAATATAAAGGAAAAAGCCAAGGCCGGGTAGAAAAAGTAGGGTTAAAAGCCAGGCCAGAGTGGCTGAGGGGTTTTTTCTTTCCAGAAAGATAATTACTGCGGCCAGAAAGAAGTTGACCACATAAATAAAACTATAATTGGTAAGAAAGTTTTCAAGCATTTAATCACCTGCTTCTCATAGTTTTTAAAAGGGCATTTATTTCTGCTCCACTCAATAAGATTATGCTGGAAATAAAGAGCCAAAGGAGAAAGACAATAATTCCGGTAATGCTGCCATAGATTAAGGTGTAGTTGGAAAAATTATTTACATAAAAAGAGAAGGCAAAAGAACCGGCAATCCAAAAGAGGGTAGTAAAGGCACTTCCGGGCACAACTTCTTTAAACTTCAATTTGGTCTCCAGGTTGGGAAAATAAATATAGACAAAGGAAATGACCAAAAAAATAAAAGACAGACTAATAGAAATTCTAAGAAAGCTCCAAAGAAGAGCTGGAAAGTTACTTATGCCAAAAAATGAAATTAGAGTCTCAGTTATAAGCCTGCCCATAATTATCAGAACAAAGAGCAGGTTGATAGATATAACAAAAAGGATAGTAAAAGTTACCGAAAGAAAAGTCTTCTTAAAAAAGTTACGGGACTCTGTTACCTGAAAGGACTTATTCATGCCGGCTACAATGGCATTAACGCCCTTAGAGGCAAAAAAGATTGTAGAAAGCATACTTATAGACGCCAGGGAGCCACTCCTTGCAGTCAGGATTTCCTCAATAATTTTTATCAGGGTAATAGCTGTATCTTCAGGCATGACCCTTTGAATAAGGTCAGGCAGAGAATATTCAAAAACATTTGAATAAGAAAGACTGGCGATGAGAAAAATGATGAAAGGGAAAAAAGCCATAACCAGATAATAGGACATTTGGGCGGCAGTTCCAGTAACATCATTTGCCAGAATCCTTTTGACCAGGACTTGCCCCAGACGAAAGTTTTTATTAAGTGACATCTCTTACTACTCCTTAAAAACCTATATCTATCTTGAAGAAAATTTATTATACTAGTAATATTATAGATTATATACTCGCATTAAAAAAGGAGGTTTTTTTGTGTCTGCAGGATCCGAACAAAAAACAACAGCAAACTTTATTGAAGTAGAGATTAATAAAGACCTGGAAGAAGGCAGATATCCGGGAGTTCATACTCGTTTTCCGCCCGAACCAAATGGCTATTTGCATATTGGCCATGCTAAATCAATTATTCTTAACTTCACAACTGCTGAAAAATATAAGGGCTTGTGTAATCTTCGCTTTGATGACACTAACCCTATTAAAGAAGAGGATGAATTCGTTCAGTCCATCAAGGAAGACGTTCGCTGGTTAGGTTTTGACTGGCAGGAGAGGGAATATTATGCCTCCAACTATTTTGAAGACCTCTATAATTACGCTGTCAAACTCATAGAATCGGGACATGCTTATGTATGTGATCTGACTGCTGAAGAAACCAGAGAATATAGAGGGACTCTGACAGAGCCAGGTAAAAACAGTCCCTACAGGGATAGAAGCATAGAAGAAAACCTGGAACTTTTTAAAGCTATGAGAGAAGGCAAATATCCGGACGGCCAAAGAGTTTTACGTGCTAAAATAGACATGGCCAGCTCCAATATGAATATGAGAGATCCTGTTCTTTACAGAATAATGAGGGCAGATCACCATCGTACTGGTGACGCATGGTGCATTTATCCAATGTATGACTATGCTCATCCTCTTTCAGATGCCCTTGAAGACATAAGTCACTCCATCTGTACCTTAGAGTTTGAAGATCACAGGCCTCTTTACGAATGGGTTATTGAAAAAACTGGAATTGCCAGCAAACCCAGACAAATAGAATTTGCCCGCCTTAATATCACTAATACTATTATGAGTAAAAGATATTTAAAAAGGCTGGTTGATGAAGGCATGGTTGAAGGCTGGGATGATCCCAGAATGCCAACTATTTCTGGCCTTAGGAGAAGGGGAATTACCCCTCAGGCCATTAGAGACTTTTGCGATGAGATTGGTGTGGCCAAGGCAAACTCTACTGTAGATTCTGCTATGCTGGATTTTTTTGTCCGCCGTCATCTCAACGAAATCTCTCAAAGAAGAATGGCAGTCCTTGATCCACTGAAAATTGTAATTACCAATTATCCTGAGGACAAAAAAGAAGTTCTTATGGCTGAAAATAATCCTAATGATGAAGCAGCGGGAGAAAGAGAAATTCTCTTCTCCAGGGTTATTTATATAGAAAGAGAAGACTTCATGGAAGTACCTGTAAAAAAATACTTTAGACTGGCTCCGGGAAAAGAAGTCAGACTTAAGCATGCCTATATAATTCAATGTGATGAAGTTATTAAAGACGACCAGGGAAATATTATAGAACTGCATTGTTCCTATGATCCAGATACCAAGAGTGGTCAGGATACTTCTGGCAAGAAGGTAAAGGGAACTCTGCACTGGGTATCTGAGGTAGATATGGCCCAGGCTCAGGTAAGACTCTTTGATCATCTTATTGACTCTTCTATCGAATGTGAAGATTTTATGGAAGCCTTTAATCATGATTCCCTACAAGAAAAGACAATTCTAATTGAGAAAGCTCTTTTAGAGGCTAAGCCAGAAGACAGATTCCAGTTTTTAAGACAAGGCTACTTCTGCCTGGACAGCAAACTATCTTCCCAGGGGAAGCCCGTATTTAACAGGATTAACACACTGAGGGATTCCTGGAAAAAAGAATAAAAATTTATAAATCAAGGCTCAAAGGCCAGAAAGAAAGAGCAGGGAGAATTTTTCTCACCTGCTCTTTTTATATTTTATGGGTCTTTCTTATTGTACGTATATTTTATTTTTCTGCTTTAATTTTCCACTAATGAGGGCAGAATCTGCTGCCTCTAAAAGTTCCCCCGGGTTCGCTACTGTTTCCGGATAGTTAGCCAGACCAATGGAAATGGTCTGTTTGATATCAAGTTCGCTGTTGGAAGAAAGTTCATTCATAATTTCAAGTCTGAGTTCTTCCAGGATATGCATAGCTCTGTCCAGGCCGCAATTATAGAAGATGAGGACAAACTCATCGCCACCATATCGGAAAAGTTCTCCTTCATGCTTTTTACAAAAAGAGAGGGCAATATCAGAAACATCCAGGAGGATGCGGTCACCGTAGGAATGTCCAAAAGTATCATTAACAAATTTAAAGTTATCAAGATCAAAGAAGGCTAGAGATAAGGGTGTTTGTTCCTGGGTAATTTTACTTAAAATAATGTTTAATTGTTTCCTATTATAACTATTGGTTAAAAGATCTCTAGTTGACTCTTCCTGCATTTTTTCAAAGAGTAGAGAGTTTGCCACAATAGTTGGAACTTGCACAGCCAAGATTTCAAAAAAAGAGATGATAGAGGAATCAAAAAAATCTATATTTTTACTTGTAGCAAAAATATAGCCAATAGGTTTGTTGCTTAAATGGTCTTTAAGGGTAATGTATAAAGTAGCTTGCCCGTTTAAAGTTCCTTTTTCTAAATTTTTTGTTCTCATTTTATCTGGCAAACGGAGACAAGAAAGGACAGATTTCCCATCTTGGATTAGGCGGCAGTAAGATTTTTTATTAGTTAAGTCTAAAAAATTTATGGAAATTGAAGATAGTTCCAGAATTTCCATGAGCATATCGGCAAGCTTTTCCATAGAAATATCTAGGGGCTCTAGCTTGGTGGCATATTTGATTATTTCGCTTATCAAATAGTTAATAGTCTTTTCTTTTTTAAGCTCTGCTTCCAGATAGGCAACCTTTTTATCCACAAATATATTCCTTTCTTTGAGTAGAGATATTTTTAATCATTATAGGATAAAAGTTAGAGAAAATCAAAAAAAAGGGGAGGTGAATAGAAATGAAGCTTTTTGCCTTCAGACATAATAAATTCCAGGCTAGCTGGTCGCAATTTACTGAACCTAATATTTACAGATCTGGTTATATGTATGCTGAGATAATTGTTTTAGCCAACAATCTGGATCAAGCTTATGAAGAACTTGCAAAAGAAGCTGACTGGGATCTTGAAGAAATAAAAAGGCTGACTCCAGTCATTATTGAACTGGACCAGCCTAAGGTTCTTGCAAGAATGGTACATGGTGGTTAATTACTTTGAATTATTTAGTCTGATGCATGTGTGATAAATGGACTTAGCAATTGTTGGGCCTTCTGCCCTGCTTTGATTATAAGCTCAGTGCCCTCTTCCTTGTGTTCAGAGCTTATAACTTCCGTAAGCTCATGGGCCAGGGCTAGCTCTCTAGATTGATGGTAAGGAATAAAGATTCTAAGCACTTTTTGCGAAAAAAAGTGCTTTTCTATCCCTAAAAGGAGGCCTTCAATTCCTTGGCCACTTTGGGCGGAAATATAGTAATGCTCTGCATCAATAGAAAAATGCACATCACTGGCATCTATTTTATCAACCTTATTAAGAACATAAATCATATTTTTATCCAGGGCCTTAAGGTCATCCAAAACCTGGTTAACCACCTTAATATGCTCCTCCCAGCCAGGATTGCTGATATCAACAATGTGTAAGAGAAGATCGGCATCAAGCACTTCTTCCAGGGTTGATTTGAAGGCTGAGACCAATTGGTGAGGCAGATTGCTTATAAAGCCTACAGTATCTGTTAAGAGAATTTTATTTTTGCTTTCTTTAAAGATAATCGACCTGGTTGTTGTATCTAAAGTGGCAAAAAGCAAATCCTCAGCATAAATATCGTCTTTACTCAGCTTGTTGAGGAGGGTTGATTTACCTGAGTTTGTGTAACCAATCAGAGAAACCAGGGGCAGATCTTTTTTTATTCTATTTTGTTTTTGAATCTCCCGGCGCCTCTTTACAGATTTAAGCTGATCTTCCAAACTGGAAATTCTACGGCGAATATGACGGCGGTCTGTTTCCAGTTTGGTCTCTCCAGGGCCTCTGGTTCCAACTCCCCCGCCCAGGCGGGAAAGAGCCAGCCCCTGGCCCATGATTCTGGGCAGCATATATTTCAACTGTGCCAGTTCAACCTGGATTTTACCCTCATTACTTTTAGCTCTTTGGGCAAAAATATCCAAAATAAGATTGGTCCGGTCCAAAACCTTGATTTCCAGGCTGTCTGATAAACGCTTTTCTAAAGAAGGTGAGATGAGTGGTGCATCAATCAAGAGGCAGTCCAGGGGATTTTCTTCTATGTATAAGGCAATTTCGTCAACCTTACCCTTGCCGATAATCTGCCTCTTGTCCTTTATATTTTGCGTGATTACATCAATCACCTCTAAGCCGGCAGAAGTAGCCAGTTTAGAAAATTCGCTTACCTTATCATCTAGCTGCTCTTCAGTAAGCCTCTCGTATACTGGGATAAAAAGCAGGGCTCTTTCAGCTTTCTTTTCAAGTTCTTTAGTCATCCTTTATTAAAACCTCCTCCCGCCACAGAAACAGTGTCGCTTACATACATAAAAGCATCTGGATCAATATGTGGGATTTCATTTCTTAATTTAGCAAATTCAAAGTTGTTGATAACGCAGGTAATAACAGTTTTTTCCTGGCCGGAAAAACCGCCACAGGCATTATAAATAGTTGCCCCCCGGTTAAGTTCTGTCATTATATAGAAGGAAACCTCATTTCTCTTGGTGGTGATAATAGTGACCGCCTTATTTTTAGTAAGACCCTCCAGAATAAAATCAGCAGTTTGGCTGGTTACCCACAT
>CAZUPR010000028.1:6197-10156 GCA_964622305.1 uncultured Eubacteriales bacterium | reverse complement strand
AAATAATAATACTTTATAAAGTATTATTTATCTATGGTATTATATACTAAAAGTATAGACGAAAGGATTTATTTTAATGATTAATAAAGAAATTACAAACAAAAAAATAAATGACTTTAAAGAAGGGGAACTTATTGAAGGTTTTTATCTGATAAAGAGTATTCAGGTAAAGAATAATAAAAATGGTAAAAAATATCTGGATTTGGATATAGCCGATAAAAGTGCCGACATAAATGCCAAATATTGGAATTTAAAGCCAGAAGAAGAGGAGCTTTTTACCACAGGCATTCTTGTAAAAATAAGAGGAGAAGTGACCTCATTTGACTCCAAACTTCAACTAAAAATTAATCTTATTCGCAAGGTTACTGAAGAAGATCAGCAGGATCCCGGGGACTTTGTTCCTTCTGCTCCCTATGACAGCAGGCAAATGTATGCTGAGATTATGGACCTGATTGACAATTTTACTGACCAGGATTTTAAGAATATTTGCCGTGATGTTTATGAAAGTAAAAAAGCAAAACTTTTGTATTTTCCCGCAGCCCAGCGAAACCACCATTCAATTTATGGGGGACTCTTATATCACATAAGAACCATGTTAAGTGTGGCAGAATCTTTGGCAGAAATCTACACCTTTATCAACAAGGATCTTCTCTACTCGGGTATCCTCCTCCACGATATTGCCAAAATAGATGAAATGGATTCCAATGAGCTTGGTATTGTAAGTGACTATACCTTTGAGGGACAACTCCTGGGCCATATTATTCAGGCTATTAAGCTGGTAAATGAGACTGGAAAAAGGCTAGGGGCAGATCCGGAAAAAATTATTATCTTAGAGCATCTTATTCTTTCCCACCATAATGAACCAGAATATGGCAGCCCTAAAAAGCCCATGTTGCCAGAGGGCGAGCTCTTATGCCACATAGATATGATTGATGCAAGGATGTTTGATATGAAGAAGGTTCTTGATGGGGTTGAAAAGGGAGAATTCAGTGAAAAAATATGGCTTCTGGACAAGAGAAAACTTTACAAGTTTTAAAGTTGTCACTTTCTGAAAAATTGAGTATAATTGTATTCATATAATGAAGGGAGTGTTATCCATGCAGGCAATTGAACTGGAACTTGGTTCGTTTTTTACAGTTCAGAAAAAAGTAAGTCCAGAAGATGCAGCTTTAAATTATGGCAGTGGACAACTTGATAATCTACTGGCTACACCAAGTCTGGTTGCCCTGGTAATTGAAAGGGCTACAAAAGCTATTGATCCCAAACTGCCTCAAGGAATAATTTCTGTAGGCACAAAAATGGAATTTGAGCACACAAGCGCCAGTGTTCTTGGTGCAACTGTTAGTATTGAAGGAAAACTCATAGATTTTGACGGTAAAAAAGTAGTGATTTCTTTTACGGCTTTTGATGAAGCTGGAGAAATTGGCTCAGGCTTTCATGAAAGAAAATTTGTTAGTAAAGAAGCCATGCTGGCCAGGGCAGAGGAACGTTCATTAGCTATAAAAAATAAAAATTATTAAGAGAAGTTTTTAGGTTTCCTCTCACTTATAGACAAAAACCTAATTATTTTATAAACTAAAAGGAAAAAGAACAGGGGGAATAAAATGTTCAGAAAAAGAAAGATGTCATTATTAGTAGCAGTTGTTTTAATTCTTGCACTAGCTACTCTTGGTTGCGGAGGCAATAAAGCTTCAGATGCAACAGGTAAATCCGTTGAGTGGTTGGCAAACTCTGTTTGGCCACCAAGTAACCAGCAAAGCATAGGTTTAGAAGCTTTTGCTGAAAAGGTAGCAGAAGTAACTGACGGACAGGTAAAAATCAGAGTTCAGTCAGGCGGAGCTTTGGGTTATGGAGGTCCAGAACTTCTTAGAGCAGTAAGAGATAACCTGGTACCTGTATCAGATATGTTAACAAGTGGTGTTGCTGGTGATGAGCCACTATTTGGTATTGTAACATTACCTTTCTTAATTCAAGATTTTGAAGAAGGAAGAATTCTTAACAACATAGCAAGACCATATTTTGACAAAGTAGCAGAAGAAAAATGGGGACAAAAGATTCTTTACATTGCTCCCTGGCCTGCAGCTGGAGTTTGGTCAAAGCATGAAGTTTCAGAAGTTGGTCACATGAAAGGCCTTAAAACACGTACTTATGACGAGAATGGTGCTCTCTTTATGGAGGCTGTAAAAGCAACTTCCTACCCACTGCCATTTAGTGAGGTTTACTCATCTTTAGCTACTGGTGTAATTGATTCAGTTCTAACATCAACACCAACTGCAGTAGATGCAAAATTCTGGGAGGTTTTAGATTACTATGCTCCTGTTAGTATTACCATGGCTACAGATTTAGTAACTGTAAACCTAAAGGAATTCAACAAACTTGATGAAGCAACACAGGCAAAAATTTTAAATGCAGCCAAAGAAGTTGAAGACTGGATGTGGGATGCTGTTGCTGAGCAAGACAAAGAAATGGAAAGCATTTCAGCAAAAAATGGTATTACAATCGTTGCTCCAAGCCAGGAATTCCTGAGTGATCTTTCAGAAATTACTAAAGATATCCGTGAAGACTGGTTAAGAAAAGCACCTGCAGAAGCAAAAGAAATAGTAGAAGCTTTTAATAATCAAGTTGGACGTTAAATCTTAATTATAATTTATAATCTAATGATGGACGTGCTTATGATCTATTAAGTGCGTCCATTTATTTTGTAAGAAGAGGGGGGAGAAGATGGAAAAAATAGTAAAAATAATCAACAGAATTTCAGATGGTTTTGGATACCTGGCTGGTTTGCTGATTGTTTTTGGTTTTGTTTTGGTAATGATGGAAATGATTATCAGAACATTTTTTTCTAAAACCTTGCACGTCACTAATGAATATACAGCCTATTTGACTGCTGGCGTTACCTTTTTAGGTTTAGCCTATACACTTAAAGAAGGAGGTCATATAAGGCTTTCTTTCTTTCATTCCTTCCTTAAAGGTAAAAAGGTAATTATTTTAGACATTATCACCTTTGTAATTGGAATAGGATTTTTTGCTGTAATTACTTATATTACAGGCAAATTTGCCTGGGGCTCTTATCTAATAGGCAGCCGTTCTATGCAAATTACCCGTACTCTTTTATGGATTCCACAATCTCTCTTGCCCATAGGCAGCTTTGTGATGGTGCTTCAATATATAGCAGAAACCATCAAAAGTGTTGAAGATTTGCGTACTGGCGCCTGGAGGAGAAGAGAAGCGGAAACAAGAACCAGTTAGACATAAAATTCAGATAAGGAGGCGGTTTTTTGAGCTTTATAGGCATATCCCTGACAGTTCTCTTCCTTCTAGTATTATTTTTAGCAGGAAGTATTTGGGTGGGAGTTTCTCTCATCCTGGTTGCAGTTATTTCATTTGAACTGTTTACAGGCAGTCCATCATTGACAATACTCACTAATATACTTTGGAACAGTACAAACAGTTCCACCATGTTTGCTCTGCCCTTATTTGTTTTTATGGGCGAGGTTCTCTTTCGCAGTAAGATTTCTGAAAACCTTTTTAAAGGTTTGGCACCCTGGACAAATTCCTTGCCAGGTGGCCTCATCCATATAAACATTGTGGCATGTGCTCTTTTTGCGGCAGTAAGCGGATCATCTGCTGCAACAACAGCAACGGTTGGAAAAATTACACTGCCAGAATTATTTAAGAGAAATTTTGACCGTAAACTTGTTATCGGTTCCCTTGCTGGAGCCGGAACTCTGGGCTTTTTAATTCCACCCAGCATGATGATGCTGGTCTATGGGATTGTCTCTGGAGTAAGTATTGGTAAACTTTTTATAGCTGGAATTCTTCCAGGTATCTTACTGGCAAGTTTGCTTATTTTTTATACAATGCTCAGATGTATCATAAATCCTTCATTAGCCCCTAAAACTGGCGAAGTTTATACATGGTCAGATCGTCTTCATACTATTCCTCAATTAGCACCAGTA
>CAZUPR010000028.1:0-6097 GCA_964622305.1 uncultured Eubacteriales bacterium | reverse complement strand
TTTTCCTGGGAACCTTGCTGGATGGTTTTTCCATGATTGTTATGTCTTTACCTCTGGCCTTGCCCTTAATTTTAGATGCAGGTTTTGATCCACTTTGGTTTGGAATCTATCTGATAATCATGATCGAACTGGCACAGATAACACCACCAGTAGGTTTTAACCTCTTTGTTATTAATGGTTTAGTAGAAGATGATATAATAACAATAGCTAAAAATGCTATACCGTCTTTTTTAGTTATTTTATTAGTTGTTGTTTTGATTACTCTTTTCCCGCAAATCGTTCTATTTTTACCTGGCTTTATGTAAGTTTGCTCTAAAAGGGGTTAATTATGATAAGTAAAAGAAACAAAAATAAAGTTGCTGAATTTTTCTTGCTTTCAGCGACTTTTTTTCTTCTAATATTCTTAATAAAAATTCCATTATTTGCTTTTGATGCAGCAATAATTGAAGCTCAAACGGATCAAATTATGGAAAAATATGTTGGTAAAGAGGTTCCTGGTGCCGCCCTGGCTGTGGTCAAGGATGGAAGGATTCTTTTTAGCAAAGGCTATGGCTATGCAGATTTAAAACAAATGATTCCAGTTGTAGCTGAAGAAACAATTTTTGAATATGGTTCCATTAATAAACTTTTCGTTTGGATAAGTCTTTTGCAATTATCCGAAGAGGGACTTTTAAATCTTGATGATGATATTGGCAATTATTTATCGGAAGAGATAGTAAAAGGCAGGGGGCTGGATGAAAAAATTAGTTTACTGGATTTGATGAATCATTCTGCCGGCTTCGAAGATACTTTTTTCGATTTTGCCAATAAAAAAATGACTTTTTTACCCCCACTTGATAAGGTTTTGAAAAGGACCCTGCCTGCCCGGGTTTTCAGGGCTGGCGAAGTAATGTCCTATTCCAACTATGGAGCAGCTCTGGCGGCTTTTGTTGTTGAAGAAGTTTCCGGACAGAAATTTTATGACTATGAAAGGCAACATATTTTTTTGCCGGCTAATATGCAACGAATTGCCGGTCATCCTTTATATATTAATAACCCTGAGCTTATGGAAGAAAAGGCTAGTGGTTATAATGCTAAAAAATCTGGCTTCAAAGATGTGGGCTGGGTTTATGTTCCGGCCTATCCCTCCGGAGCAGCTAATGGAACAGTAGAGGCTTTGGCAAATTTTGCCCTGGCCCTGACCCCGGAAGAGGCAGAAGATTGCCCCTTTTTTAAAACAGCTTCTTATTATGAAAAAATCTTCAATAAAACTTATCAGGCAGACAAGTTAGCAAGTTCCGTTTCCCATGGCTTTTGGGAGTATGATGGTATCATTAAATCCTATGGCCATGATGGTAATACCGCAGGTTTTAGCAGTCATTTTGCTATTTCTCCCAAGGAGAGGCTGGGCCTCATAGTCCTTGCAAATTCTGGCAGTGAAAGTGATTTTTTCTTTGAGTTACATGAAAGTGTCTTTGGATCTTTTACAGACGGCCAGCCAAAAAAGAAAATTATGGCGGAACCTGGCAGCAAAGAATTAAAAGGAAAATATCTCATGACCAGGGCAGCTTTTAGTAACTTTATGGAATTTTTCTTTTATCTGTCTCCTTCGGAAATAAAAGAACTGGGAGCAGGCCAAATAAAATTAGTTCTTCCACGACATGAGGCCAGCTATGATCAGGTTTCTCCCTATAAATATGAAATAAGAGATTATTCCAGCCTATTAATAAAATATTCTTATCCGGAACTTTATTTTGAGATGGGCCCTCAAGGAGTAAAGAAACTCTCCAGTGGCAATGCTCCAGATTTGATTCCCTTTAATACTTTCAGGTCTACAATTTGGGTTTATTTTTCCCTGATTTTTTTCCTGACAGCACTTCTCTTTATTTTAGTAAACCCTATATTAATCTTTAAATTCCGCTTCCATAATGAATTCCCTATAAGCAGGACTTTGACTGCCCTTAATATTTTAGGAATCTCTTTAGTAATAAGTACTATTTTGCTCCTTTATCGGGCCTTAAAATATATGTACTACAGCAGTAAATGGGTTCTGCCCTTTTTGTATATTAATCTGGGAATATCTTTGTCAGTTTTATTATTATCGGGTATAATTTTTTTGCAGAGGAAAAAATTTTTTACCCATGAATTTTACTGGCGCAACTTTCAGTTTTATTCTCTGATAATGGTAATTTTCATCTTTCTCTTATATAACTGGAACTTTTTAAAACCAATATAAAAGATAAAAAAAGGAGAAGCTATGTTTAAAAGTGATGATTTAAATGTTAAAAGTTTACGAATTTTATCTGCTGAGGCAATCGAAAAAGCAGCATCAGGTCACCCGGGACTTCCTTTAGGAGCAGCTCCTATGGCCTATACCCTTTGGGCAGGGCACTTGAAACACAATCCAAAAAACCCTAAATGGGCAGACAGGGATCGCTTTATCCTTTCGGCAGGACACGGATCCATGCTTTTATATTCCCTCCTGCATATTTTTGGCTATGACCTGACCATGGAAGATATTAAAAACTTCAGACAGGTTGGCAGCAGAACTCCCGGACACCCCGAATATGGTCATACTGATGGAGTTGAAACTACAACAGGGCCACTTGGCCAAGGCTTGGCCAATGGAGTAGGAATGGCTATAGCTGAAGCTATGCTGGCTGCCAGGTTCAATAAAGAAGATCTTAAAATTGTAGACCATCATACCTATGCCTTAGTTGGTGATGGTTGCCTTATGGAAGGTATTACCTCTGAAGCATCATCCTTGGCCGGAACTCTGGGTCTGGGAAAATTGATTGTCCTTTATGATTCCAATAATATTTCTATAGAAGGATCTACAGACCTGGCCTTTAGAGAAAATGTTGCCAAAAGATATGAGGCCTATGACTGGCAGGTTCTTACTGTTGAAGATGGTAACAGCCTGGAAAAAATCAGCCAGGCTATTGAAGAAGCTAAAAAGGAAGAGACAAAACCCAGTCTTATTATTATAAAAACGATAATAGGAGAGGGCAGCCCTAAGAAACAAGGGACAGCTTCAGCTCATGGAGAGCCTCTGGGAGCAGAAGAGCTGGCCTTGACTAAAGAATATTATGGCTGGGATTATCCAGCTTTCACCTTACCGGAAGAAACAAAAACCTTTAAAGAAGAATTTGCTCAAAAAGGCCATGAGTTTGAAAACAGCTGGCAGAAGCTTTTTGCCCTCTATGAAGAAAAATATCCCAGAGAGGCAGAAGAGTTTTTAGCTTATCAAGCCGGAAATCCAGATGGAATTAAAAACTTGCTTGCAGATAAAGACTACTGGAACTTCGATAAGGATATGGCTACCAGGGAAGCTTCTGGTATCTGCATTGAAAGACTGGTTAAGCATTTGCCTGAACTTGTTGGTGGTTCAGCTGACCTGGCTCCTTCCAATAAAACTTATATCAATCAGAAGACAGATTTTTCTAAAGAAAATCCAATCGGTTCAAATATTCGCTTCGGAGTCAGAGAGCATGCCATGGCTGCTATTGCTAATGGTGTAGCCCTTCATAGTGGTTTAAAAATCTTTGTAGGTACTTTTTTTACCTTCACTGATTATATGAAATCATCCATGAGACTATCAGCTCTAATGGGAATTCCAGTAACCTATGTTTTAACTCATGACAGTATTGGAGTTGGCGAAGATGGCCCAACCCACCAGCCTGTTGAACATTTGGCAGCTTTAAGAAGCATGCCCGGTATGACAGATTTCCGTCCTGCCGATGCAAAAGAAACAGCTGCTGGCTGGTATTATGCCATGACAGCAAATGAGGGACCAGTATCTCTTATTCTTTCCAGACAAAAGCTTCCTATACTTGCAAAGACTGGTAAAGATGCTCTTAAGGGAGCCTATATAGTTTCTGCCTCAGAAGAAAGACCTGACCTAATTATTATGGCTACAGGATCAGAGGTTTCTTTGGCCATGGAAACTGCCCAAATACTGGAAGAAGAGGGCAAAAAAGTAAGAGTGGTCAGCATGCCATCTTTTGCACTTTTTGAGAAACAAAGTCAGGAATATAAGGAAGAAATCTTACCATCTGATGTGGAAAAAAGAGTTGCTATTGAGGCTGCCTCATCCTTTGGCTGGCATAAGCACACTGGCCTTAAGGGAAAAATTTTCTCAATAGACAGTTTTGGAGCATCAGGTAAGGCAGAAGAATTATTTGTAGAATTCGGCTTTGAAAAAAACAGGCTGGCAGAAGAGATTAAAAAGTATTTGGCTCAATAAGTCTTGAAAAATATAAAGCCCTTAAGTTAGCATAATTAACTGCTAGCCTAAGGGCTTTCTTCTTTTTTCTAGAGACTTAAATCATTCTGATGGCAAATTCCGGACAAACTGTGGAGCAATAGCCACAAAGAAGACATTTTTCAGGATTAATTCTCATAATATCATTATCATCAACATAAATGGCATCGTTAGGACACATAGCCATGCACTTACGACATTTAATACAGATGTTGGGCAAAAGAATCATCCTTTTACTGTCCTTACACTCAGGGATCATATCTTCTGTCATATGATCACCTCTAAAAAGGCCCAGGTTAAAATCTAACTCTTTGTCATTTATCATTCCAATGGCAATTGAATCCATTTCCTTAATGTTTTTTGCATAGTCAAAGGCTTCAAGAATCTGGCCAACCAGATTGCCGCCGGCAAAGATTTTCATGGCATAAAGGCCCTTACCGTTATCAGAACAGGCTTTAATGGCCCTTCTCATATCTTCAGAAGTTCCATTTATAATCCCAAAACCAGGCTGGTTAATAATAGGAAAAACCACATCAATATCTGGATGATCTGCCGCTTTTTCTATGACTTTCACATTGTGGGAGGAGATGCCAACAGCCTTGATTAAACCTTTTTTCTTGCAGTCTAAAAGAGCACGCAAGGCCTCTGCCTTATCTTCAAAGACTGTATCTTTAGCTTTAGCTGAATGTAAATGAAAAATATCAATATAGTTTCTGTCTAATTCTCTCAAAGCTTCATGAACTGCTGCTTCCATACCTTCATAATCTGAGGCCCCAGATTTGGAAGCGATAACAATATCTTCATCTTTTAAACCCTTAAGTGACTCTCTGATGTGAGGATAGGTTTTATAAAGCTGGGCTGTGTCAATAAAATTAATTCCAGCTTCATAAGCTTTCTTTAAAAGTTTCCCGCCCTCCTGGGGAGAAATATTGGCCTGCAAAGGTCCCATGGGCAAAACCCCAAAGCAAAAATAAGAAACCTTAATTCCAGTTTGACCAAGTTTTCTGTAATCCATAAGCTACCTCCATTTTTTAAAAAAGATTCATAAAATTTTCAGCATTTTTTGATAAGGGTAATTCCCTGTTATGTAAAAGAGCAAGGCTTCGTTGAGGGATTTTTAAATCAAGATCTATAATGAAAATATTACCACTTTCCTTTTCATTTTGCACTGCTTCTTCTGGAACAAAGGATATTCCCAGGCCAATTTTTGCTAGCTCTAATAAGAGGTCTATGCTTTCTATTTCAATTTCAGCCTCTAAGTCCACCTGATTTTGGGCAAAGATTTTTTCTAAAAAACGTCTTGAGGATGAGCTTCTCTCTAAAAGAAGGAGGGGGAGCTGGCTTAAATCCTTTAAGGAAAGCCTCTTATTTTCTAACTCCTTATAGCTTTTTCCAGCAATAAAAAGATCAGAACTGTGGCCAATTATTTTTCCCTCAAAAGGAGGATTTATCTTTTCTTCTGGTAAATTGACCACTGCCAGGTCTACAGACCCTTTTTCCAGCAATTCCAGACACTGTGGTGAGGGACGGTTAATAATCTTCAGTCTGCTCTTTGGGTTATTTAAGGTAAAATTTTTAAAAGAAGGCAGAAGGTGGTATTTACATATTGTATCGCTGGCGGCTATTTTCAATTCTTTTTCCTGCATATTCTTATTGTCAGCCAGGTTTCTCTGACCGGCTTCAAGAAGTAAAAAAGCTTTTTCCACATAGGCTAAAAGGTCCTCTCCCTGGGGGGTCAGGGCTATTTTTTTCTTCTGCCTGAAAAAGAGGGTAAGTCCTAGTTGGTTTTCTAATTGTTTTATAGCCTGACTGACAGCAGATTGACTGATAAAAAGCTTTTTTCCAGCCTGAGAA
>CAZUPR010000027.1:0-17357 GCA_964622305.1 uncultured Eubacteriales bacterium | reverse complement strand
GGACACTTTGGCCGCACAGACATCGACCTGCCCTGGGAAAAACTAGACCGCGTCGACGCCATCCGCCAACTCATTTAACATCCGGGGACGCATCAAACAAAGGGGACGCAACATTCTGTCCGAACAGAATGTTGCGTCCCCAAATGCAAATATTATTTCGATGATGGAAGAGGGATTTTGAGGAATCTTAAAAAATCTTTTTGTGACTCGATTTCCCTTTCAGCAATAAAATCTATAAAGTCTTTGTCGGCTTCATGGGCTTTTTCCAGCAGTGAAATGTATTCGCTCCTTAAAACAGGTGGAATCAAAAGCGGGAGATAGCCATCCTGGATTAACACCGCATTCATAAGCAGCCTTGCAACCCGGCCATTACCATCCTTAAAAGGATGAATAAAGACAAATTTTTTATGGAGGAGGGCAGCAAATTCAAGTGGATGATATTTATCTCTTGTGGAAGCGCCCCAGTCAATCAAAGCCCCCATTTCTCTTTGAATATCATCAACTTTTGCTACCGGGTACTTTGAACCAGATATAAAGACCGGGAAATCCCTATACTTGCCTGCAAACTCCCCTTCAATATTTTTATAAAACAACTCATGCAAAAAGAGAATATCGTTTTCGGATATGCTCTTCTTTTTTAAAAGGGTAAACATATAATCGTAAGCTTTAGCATGGCCCAGGGCTTCAAAGGTGTCTCTGATGGGCTTACCAGCAACGGTTAGGCCGTCTTCGATTAAAACTTTTGTTTCGCTCTCTGTCAAAGAGTTGCCCTCAAGAGCATTGGATGACCAGGTTAGGCTAATTTTATAAAAATTCTTCACTTGCTCCAAGAGGCGCCCCTCAAAAGGTCTTAATTCATTTATTGTGTCTTGATACAGATCAATTTTTTCAAGATGGTTCATGCGATCACTCTTTTCTAATTCGCGTTGATTATGCATTAATTATAGCAAAAAAACTTAACATCTGGGGACGCAACCTTCTGTCCGGACAGAAGGGACGGAACATTTTATCTGAAAGCGCAGAAATATTTCTATGCTTTTTTTATTTCAAAAATATCTACTTCTGCTAGCAGATTATTGACAAAGTATAAACAAAGTATATACTTCAAGTATGGAGGTGCTTTTATGCAGACAGTGATTAGAAGATGGGGAAACAGTCAAGGAATTAGAATACCAAAAGCTATTATGATCCAGGCTGGGCTTGAGGAAGATGATCTTATTAAACTTGAGGTTGAAGCAGGAAAAATAATAATCAAACCCTATCGTGAAAAACTTACTCTTAGAGAAAGAATGGCTGCTTATGATGGAGATTATAAGGGTGAGGAATGGGATACAGGGCTCCCAACAGGTGACGAGGAATGGTAAATTACAAGCCTAAACAGGGTGATATTATTCTGTTAAATTTCACTCCTCAATCTGGACATGAGCAAATGGGACAAAGACCAGGCCTTGTTGTAAGCAGCGATTTTTTTAACGAAAAAATTAATATGGCTTTAGTATGCCCTATCACCATGAGGGAGAGTTCATTTCCTTTACATGTAAAACTGAACAGTAAAACTAAAACTCAGGGTTATATTATGTGTGAGCAATTAAAATCTCTAGATGTAGATAGCAGGGAAGCGATTTTTTTAGAAAAGGCGCCCGGTATTATTGTCAAAGAGGTTCTTGAAATTATAGAAAGTTTTTTAAAAGAATAATCTTTTTTCAAACAGCGGGGACGCAACATTCTGTCCGAACAGAATGTTGCGTCCCCGGGTGTTAAGTGGTATTCTAGGTTAAGAAGGTCAAGAAAGGTCAGTCTTTGTATTGGAGGTTGTTTTTATGTCTACAATTTCAAAAAAAATAGAGGTTTATCTTAAACTCTTAATAAAAGATTCGGAGGATCAGGTTATCGAGATTCAGCGCAATGCTTTGGCTGAGTATTTTAACTGCGTTCCTTCGCAGATAAATTATGTTCTCAGCACTCGCTTTTCCAGCGATCAGGGTTACAGCATTGAGACACGCCGGGGTGGTGGTGGCTTTGTCCGCATCAAAAAACAGGACCTTGGCCTCAAGGAAACCATCGACAACCTGAGCCCGGAAAGAAGCCAGGAACTTTTTATCACGGAGAATCTTCATTCATTCCTTGACCGCCTTCTTGAGGAAGATTTTCTCTCCGACCGGGAGAATTTTTTGCTTAAAAATATTTTCGCTTCGGAAGTTTTCGACCAGATTCCTAACAATAAATCGACCCAGATTAAGTCATCTCTCTTGAGGGATGTGCTCAAGGCTCTGGTTGAATTTTAGGCAATCTCAAAGTTTGGCAACTTTAAAGCTAAAGGAGGAATTCCTGTTATGCATAATTATTATTACGCTGCCTACAAGGCAATTTTAGAAGATAAAACATGTCCCAACTGTGGGATGACAACTCAGGAACTTATGGAAAAAGGGAAGATTGGCTGCAATCACTGCACTCAAATTTTCCGGCCCGAGCTTGAGGCTATAGTCAGCCGTCTCCAGGGGAGAACCAAATTTTCTGGCCGCATACCTCAGAGCCTAGTTGAGATTTTGGAGAAAAATTTTAACTTGTCTGAAACTGAGGCTAAGCTCCGCCTGGCAATCGAGGAAGAACGCTATGAAGATGCGGCCGTCTACCGGGATTTGATTCGTGAGCTAAAGAAATCTGCTGATGGTGATTCAGATGGCCAGAAATCTGCTGATGGCGATGCCGGAGCTCTGGCCCTGCCTCAGCTCGGAGAGGAGGTCTAGCTGTGGAAAATTTTCTCTTAGAACTTATCCAAAATGATGATGTTTTCTGGACCAGGGCTGACAATCCTTACTCCGACGTCATCTTAAGCACCAGGATCCGCCTGGCCCGCAACTATAAAAAGTATCCCTTCCCCAATAAAATGGGTCAAGAGGATGCTCAAAAACTTTTGCTGGAAGTCAGGGATTCGCTCCTTGACCAGCAGGATCTCTATTTCTTTGACCTGACTCTCCTTAATGATGAACTCAGGTCTGCCCTCTTCGAGAAGCAGCTGATCAGCAAGGAGCTGGTTCTTAAGAAAGAAGCAGCGGCCTTGATTTTAAACAAGGCCAATGATATCAGCATCATGGTCAATGAAGAGGATCACCTGCGCATCCAAACCTATGCCAGTGGTCTTGATCTGGAGCAGGCCTTAAGCCTTGCCATCCAAAAGGATGATTTTTTCGCCTCCCTGGATGAGTACGCCTTTGACAAGGAACTGGGCTTTATCACTTCCTGCCCCACCAATATCGGAACAGGTTTGCGGGCCTCGGTCATGGTCCATCTGCCCGCCCTGACAGAACTTAACCGCCTGCCAGCTTTGGCTCAGGAGTTACAAAAGGCCGGCTATGCCCTCCGCGGTATGTATGGCGAGGGAACAGAAAGCTGGGGTGGCTTCTTTCAAGTTTCCAATCAGCTGACTACAGGAATCAGCGAAGAAGATATAGTCTTTCGCATCAACCACGCGGCCCAAAGTATAGCCCGTCAGGAAAGACAGGCCCGCCAGGAGATTCTTGCAGAAAAGAGACTCTTTTTGGAAGACCGGGTCTATCGGGCCCTGGGAACTCTGACCAATGCCAGAATCATCTCCAAAAAGGAAGCAATTTTAAATATTTCTATCCTGCGTTTTGGAATTTGCGCAGGAATTATCGATATTGACCTCTCTTTGGCCAACAAACTTATTTTACACTCCAGTCCGGCCCGCCTGAAAATTTCTGGCCTCTCCCGGGGAGAAAAGCTTAGGGGAAGCCTAAGAGATGTCGAAATATAAAAATAGAGGAGGAAGCTTATGTTTGGAATGTTTTTTACAGAAAGAGCACAAAAAGTTATAGCCTATGCTCAGGAGGAAGCCGCTGCCCTGGGGCATCCAGCTACTGGAACCGAGCACATCCTCCTTGGCCTTTTGCGTGAAGGCGAGGGGATAGGTGCCAAGGCCCTGATTTCCCTGGAAATAGATTTGGCTAAGGCCAGAGAAATGATTGAGCAGTCCATTAAAAAAGTGAATAGTGAGCCCGATAAGGAGATTCCCTTTACTCCCAGGGCTAAAAAAGTTCTCAGCCTGGCCCAGGACGAGGCCAGCAAATGGGGAGTTAATTATGTGGGAACCGAGCATATTCTTCTTGGTCTCATTCGTGAGGGCGAGGGGGTTGCTGCGCAAATGCTCCTTAATCTGGGAGTTAATCCCGAGAAGGTCCGCAAGCAGGTTTGGGCCCTTCTGGGTGGCAATATGGCCAGCGATTCTGGCAAAAAGTCCCGCCCTGCCGACTATGCTGGAAGTGGTCGTGATGAACAGGGCAGATCGTCCACCCTGGACGAACACTCTAATGACTTGACCCAGCTGGCCCGGGATAAAAAACTGGACCCGGTTATCGGCCGTCAGAATGAAATCGAAAGAGTTATTCAGGTTCTTAGCCGCCGGACAAAAAATAATCCCCTTCTCATTGGCGAGCCTGGTGTGGGCAAAACTGCCATCGCAGAAGGACTGGCCCAGAGAATTGTTGATGGCCACGTGCCAGAAATTTTGAAGGATAAAAGGGTGGTTTCCCTGGATATGGGTTCCCTGGTGGCTGGTTCCAAGTACCGGGGTGAATTTGAAGAAAGACTTAAAAAACTTATGGCCGAGATTCAAAAGGCCGGCAATGTTATTCTTTTTATCGATGAAATGCACACTCTGATTGGTGCGGGTGCGGCTGAGGGAGCGATTGATGCTGCCAATATTTTAAAACCAGCCCTGGCCAGAGGAGAGTTGCAAACTATCGGCGCCACGACTTTAGATGAATACAGGAAATATGTAGAGAAAGACCCAGCCCTGGAAAGACGTTTTCAGCCTATTCAGGTTGATGAACCTACTATAGAAGAAGCCCAGAAAATTCTTTTTGGCTTGCGTGACCGTTATGAAGCCCATCACGGAGTGAGAATTTTGGATGAGGCCATTGAGGCGGCGGTAAAATTGGCCGACCGCTATATCTCTGACCGCTTTTTGCCTGACAAGGCCATTGACTTGATTGATGAGGCTTCCTCCAAGGTCCATTTGCGGATTGGAACAGCCCCTGAAAACCTTAAAGAACTGGAAGAAAAAATAGAAGAAGCCAGCAAGGAAAAAGAGGCGGCTGTGGTTCAGCAGGATTTTGAAAAGGCTGCCAGATTGCGTGATGCTGAGCGCAAGCTTAAGGAAGAATTAGAGGGACTCCACAAGGAGTGGAAGGAAAAGAGCCGGAGCTCAGTTCAGGAGGTTACTGAGGAAGAAATAGCTTCCATTGTTTCCAGCTGGACGGGGATTCCTGTTCAGAAGATTGCCCAGGAGGAGAGCCAGCGCCTGCTTAAGCTGGAAGAGGTTCTCCACGAGAGGGTCATTGGCCAGGATGAGGCCATTACAGCTATTTCCAAGGCAGTCCGCCGGGCCCGGGCGGGGCTCAAAAGTCCCAAACGCCCCATTGGCTCCTTTGTATTTTTGGGGCCAACAGGCGTGGGCAAGACAGAACTTGCCCGCGCCTTAGCCCAGGCCCTCTTTGGCTCTGAAGAAGATCTGGTCCGCATAGACATGAGTGAGTACATGGAAAAACACGCAGTCTCCAGACTGATTGGCTCACCTCCAGGCTATGTGGGCCATGACGAAGGCGGCCAGCTGACAGAAATGATCCGCCGTAAACCTTACTCAGTTATCCTCTTTGACGAGATAGAAAAGGCCCACCCTGAAGTCTTCAACATCCTCCTGCAGGTTATGGAAGATGGACGTTTGACTGACAGCAAGGGAAGAACAGTGGACTTTAGAAATACAGTTCTCATTATGACTTCAAACCTTGGGGCAAGTGAGATGAAAAAAACTGCGGCTCTGGGCTTTGGCCGGGAAAAAACCGACAAGGATAACTTTGAGGCCATGAAGGCCAGGGTTATGGAAGCTATGAAAAAGGCTTTTAAACCCGAGTTCTTAAACCGTCTTGATGAGTCCATTGTTTTCCACTCCCTGACTGAGGAGCACATCAAAGAAATTCTTGTTCTTATGCTTAAGGAGATAGAGACAAGGCTGGCAGAAAATCAAATGACTCTTGAAGTCAGCCCCGAGGCTCAGACCTTCCTGGTTAAAGAAGGTTATGACAGCGAATATGGCGCCAGACCTCTACGCCGGGCTATCCAGAGATTGATCGAAGATCCTCTGGCGGACGAGCTTTTAAAGGGCCAGTTTAAGAATGGCGACAAGATTCATGTAGAATTTGCAGATGAAAAACTAAAATTTGAAAAAGGAAAATAAAAGAGTGAGTAAAAAGACAAAAATTGTTTTCTATTGCAGTAATTGTGGGTATGAGAGTCCTAAATGGCTGGGTAAATGCCCGGATTGTGATGAATGGAATACCTTTGTAGAAGAAGAAAAAATCAGGGTCACGGCCCCCCTCCCACGGGAGGGCGCCGCCCCTGAACAAATAAGCCAGATCAACATCAGCCGCCAGGAAAGAATTTCAAGCGGCTTTCCTGAGTTTGACCGGGTTTTGGGCGGCGGCTTTATTGCCGGCGAGCTCATTCTCCTTTCCGGGGAGCCTGGTATCGGCAAGTCTACCCTGGTTCTGCAAATCGCAAAAAAGCTGGGCCGTGACTGGAAGGTCCTTTACGCCAGCGGCGAGGAATCCAAGGAACAGATTAAACACAGGGCCAATCGCCTGGGTGTCAGCTCAGAAAATATCTTAGTTGCAGCAGAGAATAATTTTGAAAATATCCAGCGAATTATGCAGGATGAAGCCCCTGATTTTCTCATCGTCGACTCCATCCAAACTCTTTACACCAATCAAATCGATTCAGCTCCAGGCACCATCAGCCAGGCCAGGGAAATTAGCGGCAAACTTTTAAAACTGGCCAAGGACAGTGGAACTATTGTTATCATTGTAGGTCATATCACCAAAGACGGTGGCATTGCCGGCCCCAAACTTTTAGAACACATGGTAGATGTTGTCCTCTATTTTGAGGGTGAGAGATATTATCATTACCGCAGCCTTCGGAGCTACAAAAACCGTTTTGGCTCATCATCAGAAATCGGCATTTTTGAAATGCTCAGTGATGGCCTGCGTGAAGTTACCAATCCATCGGAATTTCTTTTGCAGGAGAGGGCAGACAAGGCGCCTGGCTCTGTAATCACAGCGATATTTGAAGGAAGCCGGGCTATTCTTTTAGAGGTTCAGGCTCTGGTGGGCGAGGCCCAGTACAATCAGGGCAGGCGGGTCAGCACTGGTTATGACTACAATCGGATCAATATGATTATTGCCGTCCTGGAAAAGAAGCTGGGTGTTCATCTTTCTGGTAATGATATTTATGTAAACATTGCAGGCGGTATGAAGGTTAGTGAGCCAGCCGTTGACTTGGCCATAGCCATGGCCATCATCTCCAGTTATCGCAATCGCAGCCTTGATTATGATATGGTTGTTTTGGGCGAAACCGGACTTTCGGGTGAGGTTCGCAGTGTGACCAATCTGGAAAAAAGGCTCAAGGAAGCCAGTAAACTTGGTTTTTCCAAGGCCCTGATTCCTGCTAATAATAAAGGGACTTTTGCCAGTCCTGAAATGAAGACTTTTAAGGTAAAAAACATTGAAGAAGCTATGGCCTTCCTCTATAATTAACTCTATGCATTAAAAAGGTGGTGAAAGTGTGGGTAAAAGAATTGCTGGTATAGTTATTGTTTTTGTGTTTGGTTTGATTGGCTTAATTTTGGGCGATTATTTAGTTACCGATCTTATGCCCCGTACTAACATCCCTAATATTCACTGGTGGATGGCTATTATACCCACCGTTGCCATGGCGGGTCTTGGTATAAAACTTATGCCCTTTATTATTGATGGCGTCTCCTCAATGGTAAAAAATTTTATTGGCTTCTTGCAGCGCAAGCCTATTCTTGATTTGATTGGTGGCACCCTGGGCCTTATTATTGGTCTTGTGGTGGCCAGCTTTATTGGTATCTACCTTTCAAGAGTTCCTTTTGTGGGCTATCTTTTTACAGTCCTTCTTCTGGTCTTTTTAGGCTACATAGGGATGATTGTTGGCGCCAACAGGAAGGAAGACCTTTTTTCAGGCAGGGCCTGGTTTAAGAGTGAGGCTAAGGAAAAAATCAATATAGGGTCTTTTAAGGATCACAAACAAATTCCCAAGCTTCTTGATACCAGCGTTATTATCGATGGCAGAATTGCCGATATCGTAAAGACGGGTTTTATTGATGGTCCTCTGCTTGTTCCTAATTTTGTTTTGGAAGAGCTCCAGCATATTGCCGATTCTTCAGATTTGTTAAAGAGGAACAAGGGCCGCCGTGGCCTGGATATCCTCAATATGATGTCTGAGGGCAAGGATGTTGAGGTTCGTATTCATGATGGCGATTTCCCTGAAATCCAGGAGGTTGATAGCAAGCTGGTTAAGCTGGCTCAGACCTTAAATGGATATATTGTTACTAATGATTATAATTTGAACAAGGTGGCCCAGCTTCAGGGCCTGCAGGTTTTAAATATTAATGATTTGGCCAATGCCCTTAAACCGGTGGTTATTCCTGGCGATAGCATGACGGTGGAAATTGTTAAGGAAGGAAAAACTGGCAGGCAAGGGATAGGCTATCTGGATGATGGGACCATGATTGTTGTTGAAGAGGGCCGCAATTATTTGGGGCAAACTGTGGAGGTTGAAGTAACCAGTGCTCTGCAGACATCAGCCGGAAGAATGATTTTTGCGAAGATAGACTAACCGCCGGGACTTATAACTCTTCCGGGCGGTTTTTACTCTTGTGAGGTTTTTATGGAAAATTTTGATTTAGCCAGCTCAAGGGGGCCCAGGGTTTCCCTTATTTTGCCGGCGGCCGGAACTGGCAGCCGTATGCAAAGAGAGATTAATAAACAGTATTTACTGCTCAAGGAGAAGCCTCTTTTGGCTCATACTCTGGAGATTTTTCATGGTTTTCCGGAAATTTTTGAGATTATCATAGCCAGCAGAGAAGGAGAGATTGATTATTGTCAAAAAAAGGTTTTGGACCCTTATGATTTTTACAAGGTTAAAAAAATTGTAGCCGGGGGCAAAACCAGACAGGAGTCAGTTTATCAGGCCTTTAAGCAAGTATCTTCAGAGGCGGACTATGTCATTGTCCATGACGGAGCCCGTCCTTTTTTAAGCAAAAAACTGGCGGCAGATTTTTTGGCCAGTCTTTTTTCAGGCTCAGGCTTAAATTTAGCCGGCCTCATTATGGGAGTTCCTGAAAAGAACACCTTAAAGGAAGTTGCCCCTGACGGTCTAATTATAAAGACTGTGGCCAGGGAAAAAATCTGGGAAATTCAGACTCCTCAGGCTTTCAGGCGGGAGATTCTGGCTCAGGCTTTGGAGTCAGGCAAGGAAAACTTTGAACTTTTTACCGATGATGCCTCTTTGGTAGAGGCCCTGGGCTTTCCCCTTAAAATTTTTATGGGCAGTTACTTAAATTTAAAAATGACCACTCCCGAGGACCTTGACCTGGGCGAGCGGATTTTGGAGTTGATTGAAGATGAAAACAAGAAGTGGCCTGGGCTTTGATGTTCACGCCTTTAGCCCTGACCGCAAGCTGATTTTGGGCGGCCTGGAAATTCCCTTTGAAAAAGGCCTGGCCGGTCATTCCGATGCTGACGTCCTCACCCACGTAATTATGGATGCACTCCTGGGGGCAGCAGCCCTGGGAGATATTGGCAAACATTTTCCAGATACGGATCCTCAATATGCCGGAGCTTGCAGCCTGAATCTTTTGCTTCATGTTATGGAAATCATCAGGGCCAAGGGATATGAGGTTACCAACATTGACGCCACTATTGCCTGTGAGAGGCCAAAATTAGCTCCCTACATAGATCAAATGCGAGAAAAACTGGCCCAAATAATGGGAATTGAGATAGATGACATCAACATTAAGGCAACCACTACTGAAAAACTTGGTTTTACCGGCAGGGAAGAAGGTATTGCCGCCTTTGCCATCGCCAACATCTTTAAATAAAAATAAAAATAAAAAATAAAAATATTTAAAAATAGAATATATGACTAGGAGAGAAAAAATATGTCTCAAATTCGTGTTAGATTTGCACCCAGTCCAACTGGGCCCTTACACATCGGCGGCGCCCGGTCTGCGCTTTTTAACTACCTTTATGCCAGGGGCAGGGGTGGAAAGTTTATTGTCAGAATTGAAGATACCGATCTTGAGAGGTCCAGCCGTGAGTCCGAAAAGGATATTTTAGATGCCTTGCGCTGGCTGGGTATTGACTGGGATGAGGGGATAGAGGCTGGTGGCGACAAGGGACCCTGGAGGCAGACTGAGCGTTTGGATCTTTATGTGGATCATGCCAATCAGCTGATTGAAAAGGGAATGGCTTACCACTGTTATTGCAGCCAGGAAGAAATTGAAAAGGAAAGAGAAGAGGCTATGGCCCAGGGCAGGATGCCCATTTACAGTGGTCGCTGCCGCAATCTTAGCCAGGCTGAGAAGGATGCTTTTATAGCAGAAGGCAGAAAGCCGGTGGTGCGTTTCCGGGTGCCTGAGGATCAGATTCTGACTATTGAGGATTTGGTTAGAGGGACAGTTTCTTTTGAATCCAATGGTGTTGGCGATTTTGTTATTATCAAGTCTGATGGGATTGCCACCTATAATTTTGCTGTTGTTATGGATGATCACTTTATGGAAATCAGCCATGTTATCAGGGGTGAGGAGCACTTGTCCAATACGCCCAGGCAGCTGGTTTTATATGATGCTTTTGGCTGGAGCCGGCCTGAATTTGCCCACGTTTCTTTGATTTTGGGCAAGGACAGGAAGAAGATGAGCAAGCGTGATGGGGCTACCAGTGTGGTTCAGTACCAGGATGCTGGCTATTTGCCAGAGGCTTTGGTTAACTTTTTGGCACTTTTAGGCTGGGCACCTGAGGGTGAGGAAGAAATTTTTAGCCTGGAAGAGCTTAGCCAGAAGTTTTCTCTGGACAGGGTGGCCAAGAATCCGGCAGTCTTTGATTTTGAAAAACTCAGATGGCTTAATGGGGTTTATATCAGAAAATTGCCTCAGGAGAAGATTGTTGAAGGTATCCGCCCATTTTTGACTTCTTATATAGAAGGAAAGAGCCAGGAGGAGGCAGATTTGTGGCTTTCTTATGTGGCAGCGGCACTTTTTGAACATATCGGCACCTTTTCAGAAATTAATAAAGAGCTTGAGGCCTTTATGACTGATGATTTTGAACTTTCTGATGAGGCCAGGGAAGTTTTGGCTGAGGAAGGGAGCCTGGCAGTAATTTCTGCCTTCCGGGATAAGCTGGCAGCCCTTGGGGAAATCAGCCCTAATGCTGTAAAAGAAATTATTAAGGAAACCGGCAAGGATTTGGGCGTCAAAGGTAAGGGACTCTTTATGCCGGTAAGGATTGGGATTTCCGGCCAGCTGCATGGGCCAGATTTAGCAAATACTGTGACCATCCTTGGCAGGGAAAAAACATTGGCCAGAATTGACAAAATAGTAGAAGCTTAAGTATAATGTCAGGAATAAAGAAAAAGGAAATGACAATTTAAAATAAAAAATGCGGTGAAGAGAAGAGTATTCTTGTATTTTGTTTAACAGAGAGAGTCCGTCAGCGGCTGAAAGCGGATTTTAAATGAGGCGGGAAGAAGTGCATCTTGGAGCAGAGAAGCTGAAACCAAAAGCCCGGGGATTTTTAGGGATAGAGGGATTAGGCCCATCCGTTTTGCAGCGTTATATGCAATTTGAGGGAAAAATTTCGATTTGATTTTTATTTGTTAGAAGAAGCGAAATTTTTCAAGCAGAGTGGAACCGCGCAGGTAAATTATTAGCCATGCGTCTCTGACTGGTCGGCGCTTGACCAGACAGAGACGCATGGCTTTTACATTTGGGGACGCAACATTCTGTCCGGACAGAATGTTGCGTCCCCAAATGTAAAAGAAAGGGGTAAAAAAATGGGCATTTTAGCTCGCATGAAGAATGATATTGATGTAATTGTTGAGAGGGACCCGGCTCCCAGAAGCAGACTGGAAATTATTTTAAATTATCCAGGTCTTCATGCTATCTGGATACACCGGATTGCCCATTTTTTCTATAAGAAAGACTTTTTCCTTATAGCCCGCATGATTTCTCATTTCGCCCGCACCATCACCCAGGTGGAAATCCACCCGGGGGCCCAGCTTGGGCCCGGTCTCTTCATAGACCATGGTGCCGGCGTGGTTATCGGCGAAACGGCCGAAATTGGCCGCAATGTTACCATCTACCAGGGGGTCACCCTTGGTGGCTCTGGCAAGGAAAAAGGCAAGCGCCATCCTACCCTGGGCGACAATGTAGTGGTCAGCTCCGGGGCCAAGGTTTTGGGTTCCTTTACTGTGGGCGCCAATTCCAAAATCGGGGCAGGATCCGTGGTCCTAAAGGCAGTTCCTGAAAATTGCACAGTTGTTGGCATTCCCGGCCGGGTCATTGCCGGCCACAAGCCTACTGGCAAGGATGAGATCGACCTGCGCCACGATGATCTTCCGGACCCAATCAGAGACATGCTCATGCTTTTGCAGGACAAAATTATAGACTTAGAAAAAAAAGTAGAAGAGTTGGAGGTAGATTTAGATGATAAAAATTTATAACACCCAGAAACAGGAAAAGGAAATTTTCACACCACTTGAGGAAAAGAAGGTCAAGATGTATGTCTGCGGCCCCACAACCTATAACTTTATTCACCTGGGCAATGCCCGCCCTGTGGTGGTTTTTGACACCATCCGCCGCTATTTTGAATACGCCGGCTACGAGGTCGACTACATCCAAAACTTTACCGATGTTGACGATAAAATAATTAACCGGGCAGCTGAGGAAAATATTCCTCCACTGGAGCTGGCCCAAAAATATATTGACGAATACTTTAAGGACACCAATCAGCTTAATATCAAAAAAGCCACCCACCATCCCAAGGTCAGCGAAAATATCCCCCAAATTATTGACTTTGTTCAGGGCCTCATTGATAAGGGTTTTGCCTACGAGACTGATGGCGATGTTTACTACAACATCCAGGCTTTCTCTTCTTATGGAAAACTTTCCGGCCGCGACCTTGAAGATATGCAAATGGGAGCCAGGATTGACGTCGATGAGCGCAAGAAGCACCCGGCAGATTTTGCCCTCTGGAAGGCGGCCAAGCCGGGCGAGTTATCCTGGGAGAGCCCCTGGGGTCCGGGCAGACCTGGCTGGCATATTGAGTGCTCCGTTATGAGCCGCAGATACCTGGGCGACCAGTTTGATATCCATGGAGGTGGTCAGGATTTAATTTTTCCTCACCATGAAAATGAAGTGGCCCAAACTGAGGCTATGACCGGCAAGCAAATGGCCAATTACTGGATTCACAACGGTTTTATTACTATTAATAAGGAAAAGATGTCAAAATCTGTGGGCAATTTCTTCCTTTTGAGGGAGATTTTGGCCAAGTTTGACCCCATGACTGTGCGTTTTTATTTAATTTCCACCCACTACCGCAGTCCCCTTGATTTTGATGATGATAAATTAGCCGAGGCCAATCGTGCTCTGGAGAGAATCCATAACACCTGGCAGAGACTAAAAGAAAAATCTGCCGCCCAATCTGACGCTCAATCAGCCGCTCAAAGAGGAGACCAAAATCAGCCTGCCAGCCAAGTTTCAGCTCAGTTAATCACCAAGGCCAGAGAAGATTTTGTGGCCGCCATGGATGATGACTTTAACACTGCCCTGGCCATGGGCTGCATCTTCGATTTTACCAGGGAAATCAATCGTCTTTTGGCTGATGAGGGAAATAATGAACTTACTCCAGGGGTTTTTCAGGCTCTTTTTGAAGTTTACCAGGAGCTCCTGAATGTGTTAGGATTAGACATGGAAAAAGCTTTTGTAAAAGATGAGTCAGCTAATTCCGATCTTCTTGGTAAGCTGGTAGAAATTCTTATTGACCTGCGTCAGGATGCCAAGAAAAATAAGGATTTTGAGGCGGCTGACAAAATCAGAGACAGTTTGGCTGAACTTGGAATCAGCCTGGAAGACAGCAGGGAAGGTGTAAAATGGAAAATGTAAAAGAAGTTGGACTGGCTGGGTCTGGCCAAGAGCTGGCTTCTGAATCATCAGCCTTGCCCGGATCTGCTCTTGCCTATCTGGGTGATGCAGTTTATGAACTGGAAATCCGCCAGATTTTGCTTGAAAAGGGCCTCCACAGGGGTAAGAGTCTCCATAAAGAAGCCACCCGCCGGGTAAATGCCGGCATCCAGAGCAAACTGGTTTTGCAACTTATGGATGAGCTTTCCCAGGCTGAAAAAGATGCCTTTCGCCGGGGGCGCAATGCCAAGCCAAAGTACATCCCCAAACAATCAAATGTAAATGAGTATACTAACGCCAGTGGCCTGGAAGCCCTTATGGGCTGGCTTTTCTTAGAGGGAAAGCAGTCCAGGATTAAAGAAATTATCCAAAAGCTGGAAAAAATATTAGAGGATGAGGAGAGAGGATTATGATTATTACCAAGGCCAAAATTTTAATTCCCCAGTCAGAAATAAACAAGGCTTTTTTGCAGAAACTGGAGAGATACGCCAGGGTCTGCTATAAGTCTGAGGATAAAATTCAGGGAGCTGTAAATGAAAAGTTCCTTGGCAGTCTCTTGCGCCAGGGTCATGAATCAGTTATTGAGCACGAGAAAATCACCCTCATGTTTGTTACCGACAGAGGGATTACCCACGAAATCGTCCGCCACAGAATTGGCAGTTATTCTCAGGAATCAACCCGTTACTGTAACTATTCAATAGATAAATTTGGCAATGAAATTACTGTTATCGATCCTTTTTTCTACAGGAATCGTCCTGCTGAATACGCCCTTTGGAAGGCTTCTTGCGAAGAAGCTGAGGCTAAATATTTTGCCCTTTTAGAGGCTGGATCAACTCCCCAGGAGGCTCGTTCAGTCCTGCCAAACTCCTTAAAAACAGAAATTGTGGTGACCTACAACCTGCGTGAATGGAGACACTTCTTGAGATTAAGAAGCGACAGGGCCAGCCATCCGCAAATTCAGGAAATTGCCATTCCTTTACTTCTTTTCTTTAAGGAAAAGATGCCGGTTCTTTTTGACGGAGTTCCTTATGATGAGAACTTCAAGAAGGAAGATTACGCCCAAGTTATCATAACCGATGATAATTTTGAGAGAATAGAGGGCTAATGCCGATGCAAAAGCAGGACAACTATTATTATGGCCGCCATGCTGTTATGGAGCTTATTAAGTCAGGCCGCAGTATCAACAAGCTTTATCTGAGCAAGGGTATCAGAGAGAGTACGGTCGCTGAATTTAAAAGAAATCTTGAGGGGACAGGTGTGCCCCTTAAGTTTATTGAAAGAAATATTATGGATAAGATGTTCCCTGATCAAAATCACCAGGGGATTGCCGCAGAAATTAGTGCCAGAGATTATTGCGACTGGGAGGATATTTTAGACCTTGCCAGGGAGAGAAATGAAGATCCTCTGATTCTCATTTTGGATTCTATTGAAGACCCCCACAATTTTGGCGCTATCATCAGGACAGCTGAAGCTGCTGGAGTCCATGGCATAATTATCCCCAAAAATCGCTCGGTAATGCTTTCAGAGACGGTGGCCAAAACATCGGCCGGTGCCCTGGAGAGCATGCTTATTGCCCGGGTGACCAATCTTTCTCAGCTGATTGATAAATTGAAGGCGGAAAATGTTTGGATTTATGGGACAGACCTTGCCGGTCAGAGTATTTATAAGGGAAAAATTACAGGGGCTGCAGCAATTGTTTTGGGTAATGAGAGTAAGGGAGTCAGCCCCAATTTGCTGAAAAAGTGTGATTTGGTGGTTACCATCCCCATGATTGGTCAGATAAATTCCCTTAACGTTTCTGTGGCAACCGGGGTTATTCTTTTTGAGCTGGTTCGCCAAAAGCTGGAAGGAAAGTAGAAAGTGGAGGGAAAGTAAAAGGTGGAGACTTATCTCTTGGTGGATGGCTACAATATAATTAATGCCTGGCCGGAACTTTTAAGGCTGATGGAGGATTGTATTGAAGATGCCCGTGACCGGCTGATTCATCTGCTTAATAATTATGCTGGTTTTAAGGCCTGCAAGATAATTGTGGTTTTTGATGGGCATATGGTTAAGGATAACCGGGGTGAGCGCTATCTGGATAATAAGGTTGAAGTTGTTTTTAGCCCCTGGGGCATTAGCGCCGACCAGATTATAGAAAAGGAAGTGGGTCTCTTGCTCAAGGGGGCCAGGCGGGAAAAAGTGCTGAAAAACCTCCCTCGAGGCCAGGTAGAATCTCAGCCACATTCGGCTTCTTGTCAGGTTTTTGTGGCTACTTCAGATAAGCTTCAGCAAGAAATAATTTGGACCAAGGGGGCCTACAGAGTGTCGGCTCCGGAATTATTGGCAGAGGTGGAAAAGGCTAATAAGGAGCATAAAGAGATTTTTGATTTGAAGAATCCAAGCAGGCGAAATTACCTGGAAGCTAACCTGGATTGTAAGGTCAGGAGTCAACTGGAAAAGATTCGCAGAAGTTAAGAGCAAAAAGTCATTGACTTTATGACGGGCTTATTATAAAATGAATTTCGTCAGAAAAAGCCGACGTAGCTCAACTGGAAGAGCAGCTGACTTGTAATCAGCAGGTTGCGGGTTCGAGTCCCATCGTCGGCTCCATTCTAACATTTACCAGGGAAGAACATTTACAAGACTTGCAAGACTTATTGTATGGAGGGGTGCCCGAGCCGGCCAAAGGGGGCGGACTGTAAATCCGTTGGCTATGCCTTCACAGGTTCAAATCCTGTTCCCTCCACCATTTTATTAAAAGATGTCTCAAGCGCACTTGCAATTTATGTGCTATAATAAGCAAGACATCTGAGCAAGGTGCCTGAAGGTTTATAATGACGCGGGGTAGAGCAGCTGGCAGCTCGTCGGGCTCATAACCCGGAGGTCGGAGGTTCGAATCCTCCCCCCGCAACCAAATTGCCCATATAGCTCAGGCGGTAGAGTGCCACCTTGGTAAGGTGGAGGTCAGCGGTTCAAGTCCGCTTATGGGCTCCACATTTACTAAAGATTTGATATAAATACTTATTAAAACAAGGCGGCGTAGCTCAGTTGGCTAGAGCATACGGTTCATACCCGTAGTGTCAGGGGTTCAAGTCCCTTCGCCGCCACCACTTTTATCAGCCAAGAACCCGGGAGGGTCTTTTTTTTGTCCATTTTTTAGGGAAAGGGATTTTTACAAAAACACTTTACTCTTGGGGAATTTTAGGCTAATATTTGACTTGAAATCAATTAGTAGCTTTGACAAGTGAGATCAAGGAGGAAAAAGGAAAAATGGGTAAAGAGAAATTTGAAAGAACGAAACCACACGTAAATATTGGAACAA
>CAZUPR010000026.1:13771-17439 GCA_964622305.1 uncultured Eubacteriales bacterium | reverse complement strand
AAATAAAATGGGAAGAAAAAAAGCAACGTGGCGGATACATCTGGCATACCACCGGTTCAGGTAAGACCATGACCTCCTTTAAGTCAGCCCAGCTTATCGCCAACTCCAAAGATGCAGACAAGGTTATCTTTTTAATGGACCGGGTTGAACTGGGCACCCAATCTCTTTATGAATACAGAGCTTTTGCTGATGTGACTGATGATATTCAGGCAACTGAAAATACTAGAACTTTAATTAGCAAGCTAAAAAGCAATGATCCTTCCAATACACTAATAGTTACTTCTATTCAAAAAATGTCCAGAATCCAGGAAGATGAGTCTGGCTTAAATGCCCATGATATAGAAAAAATGAACAAAAAAAGAATTGTTTTTATCATCGACGAAGCCCACAGAAGCACCTTTGGAGATATGCTTTTTACAATTAAGAAGACTTTTCCCGACGCTATTTTCTTTGGTTTTACAGGAACCCCAATTTATGACAAAAACAAGAAAAAAGATTCTACAACTGCAACTATTTTTGGTGATGAATTACATAGGTATACTATTGCCGATGGTATCAGAGACGGCAACGTTTTGGGTTTTTATCCCTATAAGATTGCAACCTATAAGGACAGGGATTTAAGAAAGGCAGTTGCTCTGGAAAAAGCCAAGGCTTCCAGTGAGGAAGAGGCCCTGGCAGATTATGATAAAAAAGCAATTTATTTAAAATATATGAGTGAAATTTCCATGGCAGGTTATGAAAATGAGGCTGGTCAATATATCAAGGGTATCGAGGACGAGCTTAAGGCCATCCAGTACGACAGGGACGAACACAGGGAAATGGTGGTCAAAGATATCTTTGATAATTGGTTGACTCTGAGTCAGAATGGAAAATTCCACGCAATCTTTGCAACAAGCTCAATTGTTGAAGCCATTAAATACTACAGGTTAATAAAAAAAGAAAGGCCAGACCTTAAAATCACAGCTCTTTTTGACTCCAATATCGACAATGGCGGCGATAAAAAAGGAGAGGGTGCCTTATTTAAGGAAGATGGACTTCTTGAGATTATGGAGGACTACAACAAACTATACGGACAAGATTTTAATCTGACTATACATGATAAATTTAAAAAAGATATATCTTCAAGACTGTCCCATAAAAAGCCCTACGAGCGCATTGAAAAAGACGAGGATGCCCAGCTTAACCTCTTGATTGTTGTTGATCAGATGCTTACAGGTTTCGACTCCAAATGGGTCAATACCTTGTATCTTGATAAGATTCTTAAATATGAAAATATTATCCAGGCTTTTTCCAGAACCAACAGACTCTTTGGCCCCGACAAGCCCTTTGGGGTCATAAGGTATTACCGTTATCCAAATAGCATGGAAAGAAATATTGAAGAGGCAGTAAAATATTATTCAGGCGATAGGAAGGTCGATCTCTTTGTTGAGCACCCACCTTCTAATTTAAAGAAGATGAATGGATTAGCAGATGATATCAAGTATCTCTTTGAAAGAGCAGGAGTGGCAAACTTTGAAAAATTGCCCGAAGATTTGGCTGAAAGAGGCCAATTTGCTAAACTGTTTTCAAAGTTCAGTCAGCACTTTGAGGCTGCAAAGGTTCAAGGCTTTACCTGGGAAGAAAAAAAATATACTTTCGAAGATGGGCAGGAGATAGAAATTACCATTGATGAACAAAGTTATCTGGCCATGGTCCAGAGATATAAGGAACTGGCAAAAAAAGTAATTGATGATGCAGATGATTTGCCCTTTGATATTGATGGCTATCTAACAGAAATTGATACAGGAAAAATTGATACCAATTATATGAACTCAAGATTTGAAAAGTATTTAAAGGATTTAAGTCAGAAAAATATAGATCCCCAAGAACTGCAAAATACTCTTAATGAACTTCATAAATCTTTTGCCAGCCTTTCACAGGAGGAGCAAAAATTTGCCAACATCTTCCTCCACGATATAGAAAGAGGGGAAGCAGAACTAGTTGAAGGCAAAACTTTTAGAGAATACATTACCCAGTATCAACTATTGGCAAAGAATAAACAGGTTATGGATTTGCATGAGGCTATCGGGGTTGATGTGGGGCTTTTAGAGAAATTTTTAGAGTCAAAAGTTAGCGAAAAAAATATTAATGAATATGGCAGGTTTGTTGAATTAGAAAAAACGGTAGACAAAGATAGGGCTAAAGTCTTCTTGGAGAAGAGGAAGGGTAAAGGTATTCCCATGTTTATTATTAACAGGGATATTGCAAAACTTTTAAGGGATTTTGTCTTATCTGGAGGTTTTGAAATCCATGAGGAAAAAGAATATAAGGAATCGGAAGTAGAGGAACTTTTAGAAAGAACAAGCATGGTCGCCGAAGATAGTAAAGCTTAAGTTAGTATACTTGGAGGATATGATTATGGCCAAAGAGGATAGAGGGAATGAGTTATTTCCTGATTACTATGAGAGGTGGATTGAGGTATACAAGAACGGGGCAGTAAGGGAAGTAACTATGAATAAATATCGCATGGCTCACAGATGGCTAAAAAAACTGGTTCCAGAACTTAGGCTTGAGGATATGGACAGAATTGAATACCAAAAACTATTGAATGCCTATGCCAAGACTCACGAGCGACAGACAACTATGGATTTTCATCACCAGATGAAGGGGGCTATTCTCGATGCGGTTGATGAGGGACTGGTTGACAGGGACCCCACAAGAAAGGCCATTATCAAGGGTAAAACCCCCAGAGCCAAGAAGATAAAATATCTGAACCAGTTTCAGTTACAGACTCTCTTATCTAATCTTGAACTTAAAGAGAAAGTGAATTGGGATTTTTTTATACTTTTGGTTGCTAAAACAGGGATGAGGTTTTCAGAGGCCCTGGCTCTTACTCCTGATGATTTTGATTTCAGGCAGCAAACGGTTTCTATTTCAAAAACCTGGGATTACAAGGGTGGGGGTGGCTACATGCCCACTAAGAATTTTTCTTCCATGCGGAAGGTACAAATAGATTGGCAAACAGTAATTCAATTTTCGGAGTTATTAAAGGGGATGCCAAAAGACAGGCCTATATTTGTTGAAGAGGGTCAGAAGATATATAATTCGACTATAAATAATAAACTAACCAGGTTATGCAAGAAAAGTAATGTGCCAGTGATTTCAATTCATGGTTTGAGGCATACGCACGCCTCCTTACTTTTGTTCGCTGGTGTATCAACGGCAAGCTTGGCCAGAAGATTAGGACACTCCAGTATCAATACCACCCAGAGAACCTATTTACATATTATTCAAGAATTGGAAAATAAAGACCTGGATTTGGTCATGCGAACCCTGGCAGGCTTATAGTTTTAAGATGATTACACAAAGAGAGGACTATATAAAATGGCCGGAAACTCTACAAAACATTCCATAAAAAGCTGGTTGCTTTTTCCCTACATAAGCATATTATTTACCGCCCTGGTTATAGTTGGAGGGCTTCTTATCTATGCCAGCATAAGTAACTCTAAACTTGTTCTTGGTGAACTGGAAGAGCACATGGTAGAACACGTGAGTTATGAAATAATAGAAAGCCTGGCAATTGCTGAGCAATTGAATCAGATTAATAAAGATATGTTTCTGGCTGGAAATTTAAAACTTGACTCACAAGAGATAAGAGAAACATATTTTTCAAATATATTAAAGGCCTA
>CAZUPR010000026.1:0-13671 GCA_964622305.1 uncultured Eubacteriales bacterium | reverse complement strand
GCCTACCTTTAGCCCTTTATATATGCATTTTGTTTTTCAAGAGCCAACAATTACAGCCAGTTGCCCAGTTTATAATAATCATGGGGAATTAATAGGGGTTTTTGGTGTAGATTATCTTTTATCTTGGATGAATGATTTTCTTAAAAATCTTTTAATAGGAGATAATGGCTCAATTTATATCGTGGACCAGAATGGCAACCTCATTTCCAGTTCTATAGATATGGATCATTTTTCTATCGATAATGGCCAAATAAATCTAATTAATACAAATGAGATTGATAACCAATATATACAAAAGAGCAAAGAGGCCTACCAAGATAGAAAAGGAAAGACAATTCCAACAATTGAGGTCGATGGACAAAAATACTATGTCAATAGAACAGAAATTAATCATAAAAATATAAACTGGCAGGCATATTATTTGATCGCCGAAAATGACTTTTTAGCCAATATTAAAAGGGCATCTCTTTATACCATCTTGCTTCTAATTGTTTTTATAATCTTATCTATTAGGATTACTTTTTACATTGCTGAAAAAATTGGCACTCCCATTGAGGAGCTAAGCAAGGCTGCAGAAAAAATATCTTCAGGTGCTTTTGAAGAGATTGGCAAGGAAGGAAAAATCAAAGAAATAGATAGTTTGACCAAATCTTTAAATAAGAGCGGTAAAGCTTTGGCTTCATTGATAGCAGATCTGGAAGGGCAGGTCCAGGAAAGAACCATAGAATTGGAAATGAAAAACAAAATGCTAAAAAGTCTTTCTTACCTTGACGGCTTAACTGAAATTTGCAACAGAAGAAAGTTTGACGAATCTTGTTTAAGGGCTTGGGCTTCTGCTATTAGATTAGGCAATTCAGTAGCAATTATAATGATAGATATTGATGATTTCAAAAAATATAATGACCATTATGGACACATAAAGGGCGATGAAGCTTTAAAGTTAATAGCCCAGGAATTACAAAAGAATTTACGCAGATCAACAGATTTATTAGCCCGTTATGGTGGAGAAGAATTTATCGTTTTGATTGAAGGTATTGAGAAGGTAAGCCTTGGAGAATTGGCCCAAAATTTAAGAAAGTCAGTAGAAAACCTCAAAATAGATCATGAAACATCAGAATTCAAGTATGTAACTATCAGTCTTGGCTATTCTCACGTATATCCTTCTATGGATCTTGATAAGAATGAATTAATCGACAGAGCTGACCAAGCTCTTTACAAGGCAAAATTGGCAGGTAAAAACAAGGCCATAGAAGGCTAAAAACGATTGGAGGATCTTATGAAAATACTGCACCTGGCGGATTTACATATCGGTAAAAAGGTCAATAATTTTTCCATGCTGGACGACCAGGTTTACATTTTAGACCAAATTTTGAACCTTCTTGATCAGCATAAGCCTCAAGTTTTAATTATTGCCGGTGATGTTTACGATAAAACAGTTCCTTCAGCAGATGCTGTCAGTCTTCTTGATGACTTTCTTTTCAAGCTGGCCCAGAAAAAAATTAAGACCCTGATTATCAGCGGCAACCATGATTCACCGGAGAGGCTCTCTTTTGGGGGCCGCCTTATGGAAAATGATGGAATTTTTATTTCTCCCACCTATGATGCCAATATTGAGCCGGTAATTTTTGAGGATAATTTTGGTCCCATAAATTTTTATCTTTTACCCTTCGTCCGTCCGGTCCATGTAAGAGGTTTTTTTCCTGAAGTGGAAATCAAATCCTATAATGATGCCCTGGCCTTGGCTATTAAAAAACTAGAGCCAGATTTTAGCCAAAGAAATATTTTGATAACCCACCAGTTTGTGACTGGGGGAAAGTCTTCTGATTCTGAGGATATTTCTGTTGGTGGGGCAGATAATATAGATGCCAATCTTTTTGCAGGTTTTGATTATGTGGCTCTGGGCCATCTCCATAGCCCCCAGGAAGTTCAGAAAGAACATATACGATACTCGGGCAGCCCTCTTAAATATTCTTTTTCAGAAAGCAGACAGGAAAAATCAGCAGTACTTTTTGAAATTAAAGAAAAAGGGAACTTTTCTTATGAGCTTCTGCCACTAATTGGCAAAAGGGACATGCGAGAAATAAAGGGTAAATATGAAGAGCTGGTAAGTAAATCATATTATGAAGGTGCTAATCTTGAGGACTATCTGCATGTGATTCTTACTGATGAGGCTGAGGTCCCCGAGGCTTTGGGGAAAATGAGAACAGTCTATCCTAATATAATGAAACTTACTTATGATAATAAGAGGAGCAGACAAAGGGCTGAAATCTCTGATTTTGTTGCCAGCCAAAAGAGAGATCCTTTTGAACATTTTAAGGATTTTTTTGTTCTGCAAAATAATCAGGAGCCTGGTCCTGAGCAAGAAAAACTATTAAGAAAATTGATTGAAGAAATCTGGGAGGAAGACGAATGAGGCCTCTTAAATTGACCATGTCTGCCTTTGGGCCATATGCAGATGAAAATATCTTAGAACTTGATAAGCTGGGTCAAAGTGGACTTTACCTGATTACTGGTGATACAGGTGCTGGAAAGACCACTATTTTTGATGCCCTGACTTTTGCCCTTTATGGAGACCCCAGTGGGGCCAGCAGGGAGACTTCCATGTTTCGCAGCAAATATGCAGATGCAAATACGCCCACCTTTGTGGAGCTGGTTTTTGAATATGGAGGAAAAATCTATCAGATACGTAGAAATCCTCTTTATGAAAGACCTGCTAAAAGAGGGGATGGTATGGTTAAGGAGACAGCATCAGCCAGTCTGATTATGCCAGACTCAAGGGTTATTGATGGAATTACAGCTGTAAATGAGGAAGTAAAAAAAATTGTAGGTATAGACCGTAGCCAGTTTACCCAGGTGGCCATGATTGCTCAGGGCGAGTTTTTGAAATTGCTTCTGGCAACTACTGAAGAAAGGCAAAGAATATTCCGGGATATTTTTAAGACTAGCTATTATAGGAATTTACAGGAAAAGTTAAGACAGGAAACCAGCAGAGCCTATGGACAAAAAGAGGAATTGGCCAGAAGTATTGAGCAGTATGGCCAAGGGATTTTGCTGGATGAGGAAAGAGAAGAACTCTTAAAAATGAGTGACGGGGGCCTTACCGAAAAAATTGAAGCTGGAAAAAAGCTTCTTCTTGCCGATACAGAGTACTTGATGATTACAGAAAAGGAAATACTTTCCCTAGATGAAAAGCTTATTTTTTTGACCAAAAAACTTGATGAGATTGCCAAGGGGCAAAAGATAATGGAAGAGTTACAAAAAACAGAGTCTGCCCTGGCTGATGAAGAAAAAAAGAACCTTGTTTTATTAGAAAACCTAAAGGCAGAAGAAGCTAAATCTGGACAAATAAAAGAGATTGAGGAAGAAATCCTAAATGAAAGAAAAGAGATGGCTGCCTATAGTCAATTGGATGAAATTATAAGCTCTCTGACAAAGCTGGCTTTGGAAAAAGAAAATTTAAAAAAGAATCTTACTTCCCTGGGTCTTCAAAGGGAAGGGCTTCTGATGCTTCTGGAAGAAACAAGAAAGAGACTGATTGAATTAAAAGGCAGTAGGCTTGCCTTACAGGAAGAGGAGACCAAAAAAAGCAAAATAGAAGAGAGGGAAAGAAAGGGGCTTCTTTTACAAAAGGAAGCAAAAGATCTTGAGGCTCTGGAACAAAAGCTTAAAAAGTCTCAGGAAGATTATAAAAAGGCAGAAAAAGAAGCCCAAGAGGCAAAAGAGAAGTACGGAGTAAAATATAAGGCCTGGCTTGACGGGCAGGCTGGAATCTTAGCTCAGACTCTGGTGGAGGGCCGGCCTTGCCCGGTCTGTGGCTCCCTTGAGCACCCTGAGAGGGCACAGACGCCTGCAGAAGCCCCTGGCAGAGATGAAATTGACAGGCTAAAGGAAACTGCTGAGGATGCTGACCAGGGGCTTGTGCAGGCAAGCCAGAGGGCCGGAGAGTATCGTCTGGAACATGAAGCCAGAAAAAAAAGGCTTTTAAAAGATATTCAAGAAGCTTTTGCCCAGGAATTTTCTCAAGGGGACTTTAAAGAATCTTCCAGTCAATTTATTGAAAAATCTATGGAAAATTTATATGAGAAGAAGAAGACAATAATAAATGAGCATAAACTTTGGACTGCAAAGGTAAAAGAGGAAGAAGAACTGGAAAAAATCCTGCCAGCCAAGGAAAAAGAACTTGCCCATTTAAAAGAAAAGGAAAATAGCTTTGAAAAAGAAGAACTAAGTCTCAGTCAAAAGGAAGAATATATTTTATTAGAAAAGAAAAATCTGGAAGGAAAACTAAGATTTACCGGTATTGAAGAGGCTGGAAAATATATTGCTAATTTGGAAAAGAAAGTTAAAGAATTAACTGTCCTTAAAAAAAGGGCTGAAGAGGAATACAACCAAAATAAGCTTGAAATATCTAAACTAAAAGGAAGTTTTGAGGTTTTAAAGGGCCAGGTTAAGGAGATTGATTTAAAGGAAAAAGCTGATCTTTTGGAGCAGGAAAAGCATCTAAGAAATGAAAGGACCATTAAAGAGAACTTAATCAAAGAAACTTCTTTTCGTCTAAAAAACAATGAAAAAGCCCTCCTTAATATAGCAAAACAGGAGGAAAAATTTAAAAAGTCAGAAGAAGAATATATTTACATGAAATCTTTATCTGATACAGCTACAGGCAATTTGACAGGCAAAGAAAAAATCATGCTGGAAACCTATGTGCAAATGAGTTATTTTGACAGGATAATTGACAGGGCTAATCTTCGCTTTATGAAAATGACTAAAGGTCAATATGAATTAAAAAGAAGGAAAGAAAGTGGAGATTACAGAAGCCAGACTGGTTTGGAACTGGATATTAAGGATTACTACAATGGTACGACTAGAAGCGTAAAAACTTTATCTGGTGGCGAATCTTTTATGGCATCCTTATCTTTGGCTCTTGGCCTGGCGGACGAAATTCAGGCTTCAGCAGGTGGGATTCAACTTGACACTATGTTTGTTGATGAGGGTTTTGGATCTCTGGATGAAGAAAGCCTGGAGGAGGCTATCAGGGCCCTTTACTCCCTGGCAGAAGGCAACCGCCTGGTAGCCATTATTTCCCATGTTTCTGATTTAAAGGAAAAAATAGACAAACAAATTTGTATTTATAAAGAAAAATCATTTGGCAGCAAGGCAGAAGTAAAACTTTAAACTGGACAAAAGTCTTATAATATTGTTAAATGATAAAGAGGTGGGCATATGCGACAAATTAGTTTGATTTATGAATCAGAAGCGAGCCTATTAAAAACAATAATAGAAAATAACATTTCTGAGGAAAGACTTCTTGTTCTCATGTTTTCTGATGAGCGCCTTGAAAAAGCAAAAGAGATAGCAAAATCTGTAAAAAATGTTTTACCAAATTCAATTTTGGCGGGAACTTCTTCTGCAGGTCTTATTAACCAAGCCCAGGTTCTTGAAAACAGAACTTTAATTATATTGCTCGAATTTAACAATATATCTGCCAAGGGAGTCCTATTGCCCCGGGGAGATTTTTCTGAGCCTGAAAGGGCTGAGGAGATCATAAAAAGAGTTTGCTCAGATGAGACCAAGCTCTTATTTTTATTTCAAGATGGCCTTGCAGAAAAAACACATCTCCTTTTAAAGGAAATATCCAAACTTATTCCCAACACGCCATTAGCAGGGGGAAAATCAGGAACTTTAAATAATTTAGCAGAAAAAACCTATCTCTTTCTTAATACAGATTTTATAAATGAGGGCAGTTTGGCTATCAGCTTAAATGGGGATTATCTAAGGGTTTTCCAAAATTACCATTTTAATTGGAAAAAAATTGGCTCAGCTATGAAAATCACCCAGGCTGAGGGAAATACTGTAAAAACAATTGATGGTCTGCCAGCTATTAAGGTTTATGAAAAATATTTAGGGAAAGATTTTATCGAAGAAAATAATGATTATTCTGAGCTTGGTTTTCCTTTTTTACTAAACAGAAATGGTATGGAAATAGCAAGGTCCTTTGACCATATGAAGCCTGATGGAACCTTTGTCTATCATGGTGACTTAAGAAAAGGGGAACATGTTCATTTTGGCTATGGCCATATTCCTTCAATCATTGAAGGAGCTTATGAAGGTTGCAGGGAGGCATCATCTTTTCAGCCAGAGGGTATATTGGCTTTTTCTTGTTATGCCAGAAAAATTTTATTGGAAGATGATTCTAAACTTGAAATCGAACCTTATAATAAACTGGCTCCAATTGCCGGATTTTTTACCTTTGGCGAATTCTTCCACAAGGGTAAGAAAAACCACCTTCTAAATATAACCATGACTATGCTTATGCTTTCTGAAAAAACCTTGGATGAAAAAAATTTACTCCGTCCTGATTTATGCCCGCAAGAAGAAGTTAAATTTGGCAGAAGGTCAGTTATAAGTGGTACTTTCATTCATCTTGTTGAAGAGGTATCAAGAGAGCTTGAAGAAAGAAATAATTTATTAAAGAAGATGTCTCATACAGATAGTATGACCAGCCTCTATAATTACAGGTTTTTTCTGGAGGCTTTGGAGCATGAAGTTCAAAGAACCCTCAGACATAAGAATAACTTATCAGTTGCCATTTTGGATTTGGATAACTTTAAGGATGTAAATGATCAATATGGTCACCAAACTGGAGATCAGGTTTTAAAGATCATTGCAGATAAAATAAAAAGATCTTGCCGGGAAACTGACATTGTTTGTCGTTATGGCGGAGATGAGTTTGTGGTAATCTTTACCGAGACAGGTATTAATGAGGCCAGGGAAGTAGTAGAAAGAATTAGAAAAAATATCTACTCTTTGGCTTTCCCTGACCTGGATGTTAGTATTTCAGTAAGTTGTGGCCTGGCTGAATTGGATATATTCTCGCCCAAACACCTTATGAAGCAGGCAGATGAACTGCTCTATCAGGCGAAAAAGAATGGAAAAAACTCTATTTCCTGCTCAGAATTTTATTAATAAAGCTTTGCAAAGAGTCTGTATAATTTATACGGACTCTTTTTATTTTATAAACACTCTCTTCCAAAGAATATTTTCCATACTGGGTGGTTACAGCATTGGTGTAGCCGGCATCTATAAGCTCTCCTATAACCTGGTCATTAAAACGGCCGGAAGGATAACAAAAACTTCCCAGGCTAAGGCCGGTTATTTCTTCTAGAGTTTTCTTTGATTCTACAAGCTCAAATTTAAGTTTTTCCTTTGTAATTTGGGTCATATCAGAATGACTTTTACTGTGAGAGCCTATCTCCATGCCAGCCTGGGCCATTTCCTTTATTTGTGAGGGACTTAAAGAATTCCAGCCGCCAAACTTGTCTGGGTAGAGATAGAAGACAGCCTTCATATTTCTTTCTTTAAGAGCCGGAAAAACAAAATCGTACATGCTGGCATAACCGTCATCGAAGGTCAAAACCAAGACCTTGTCGGGGAGAAATTTTTTCCCAGCCCTGTTTTTTTCTAAATCAGCCATGGTGACAGTCTTATAGCCTTCCTCCAGAATCCAGTCCAGTTGTTTGATGAGATTCTCCTCTGAAACATAAAGGTTGCTCCAGGGACCATCGGGCTCGCCAATTTCGTGATACATGAGAACACTAACATTATCAGCTGGCTCAATATCTGGCAGTTCAACTGTTGAAAGAGAAAAAGCCAGTAAAGCTGAAAGGATAAAATTAAGCATTTAAAACTCCTTAATCTGGTCTACTTTTTTTTGGTCCAGTTTTTTTATGAGCAGGCTGATTAAAAGTTTGAGATTTTTATAATCATTTATATTAAAAACTGAATTATGACTGTGGATATATCTGGTAGGAATGCCAAATGATATTGAAGGCACACCAATTTGCGCCAAATGTATAGAGCCAGCGTCTGTGCCACCCCCAGTCATTGTTGACAACTGTAAAGGAATACCGGCTTCTTTAGCTGTTTCAAGTACAAAGTCCTTTAATTTTCGGTGGGGAATGAGGGAGGCATCAGCTAAAAGTAAAACAGGACCTTTACCTAAATCTGCATTGAGATAATGCCCTTCAAGGCCCGGAGTATCTCCAGCTATGGCCACATCCAGAGTAAAATTAATATCCGGTTTAATAAAATTAGCAGCGGTTTGAGCTCCACGCAGGCCCACTTCTTCCTGGACAGTTCCAACACCATAAATGATATTTGGGTGATCCTGGTCTTGAAAATCTTCTAATATTTCAAGCATAAGAGCTGTTCCCAGACGGTTGTCCAGGGCTTTACCCATGTAATAATCAGGATTGGCCAGCTGTGTAAATTCAGAATAAGGAACAATGGGGTCGCCAGGGCTTACCCCGTATATCTCCTGGGCTTCTTCCTGGTTTTGAGCTCCTATATCAATAAACATATCTTTCAAGCGGACCATCGTTTCCCGGTCTTTGGCTTCCAGAACGTGGGGAGGAGTAGAACCAATAACCCCGGAGAGGTCGCCTTTTTTTGTTTTAATAATTACCTTTTGAGATAAAAGAACCTGGTCCCACCAGCCACCCAGAGGAATAAATTTTATAAAGCCTTCTTTGGTTATATGTTTGACAAGAAAGCCTATTTCATCCATATGTCCGGGGAGTATTATTTTGGGGCCATCTTCCAATCCTTTTTTTTGACAAATGATAGAGCCCAAGTGGTCATAACTAATCTGACCCAGTTTTTCCATTTTATTTTTAAGATATTCCCTGATATCTTCCTCAAAACCTGAGGGAGCATTTAAGAGGCTTAATTCCTCAATAACTTTAATTTGCTTTTCCATTTTCATCCTCCTTGGTATAATACTAAGATAGTATGCTAGATATTATAACATTATCTTTCTTTGGATTGGAATGAAGAGATTGAGAGTTTTTGCTTTAGTTGGTGAGAGTGGTTCCGGCAAAAGCCACCGGGCTGCGGAAATTGCCTCTGAGTATGAAATAGATTATATAATTGATGATGGCCTTTTGATTAATGATACTAAAAAGATTGCAGGCTCATCAGCCAAGAGAGAAAAAACTCAAGTTATGGCTGTTAAGAGGGCTATTTTTTTCAAAGAGGACCATCGCAATGAGGTAAAGGCTGCTCTTAAGCGCAAGAAACCAGATAAGATTCTGATTTTGGGCACATCATCAAGGATGATAATAAAAATCTGTGATGCCCTGGACTTGCCCCAGCCAGAAAAAATAATTTATATCAGGGACATATCTACTGAGGAAGAAATTAATGAGGCAAAAAAGATGCGCCACGAGTTTGGCCAGCATGTAATTCCTCTGCCTGAAATAGAAGTTCAAAAGGATTTTCCATTTTATTGGCTAAATCCTTTTTGGAGCAGGTTAAAAAGGAAGGACAAAACAATTGAGAAAACCATTGTCAGACCTCATTTTTCCAATATAGGCAAACTGGTTATTTCGGAAAATGTAATCCACCAGCTTGTAAAAGAAGAGAGAAAAAACTATCCGGCCTTGACCAAAATTTTACGGAGTCTTGTCTCTATTAAAGATGAGGGTGTAGATATTCACACAGAGTTAAGGGTCAGGGTAAAGGATTCACTTCCTCAGGAATTATACAATTTCCGTAATAATCTGGAAAAGTTTATTAATGACACGACAGGACTTCATGTGAGGACCTTAAAAATAGATATTAAAGGGATTGATTATTCAAATGATTAAAAATGATTTAGCTGCCTGGTTTTTTGAAGGCGGGTCAGTTAGCCTGCCTAAGAAGCTCATTGGTTTGAGCGAAACATTAGGCTTGGATTTTAAAGATCTGGGGCAAATTAGCTACATCATGTATTGTGATTGCCTTATTGAAAAAGATGATAAGTATTCCATGACTGCCGCAAGAGCTCTTAAGAGAAAGTCTTTGATAGATTTACAAGAATCAGGAGAAGCCTGGCAGATTAGCTTTTCACCTATGTTTCAAATGATTGAAAAAAAACTTGGACTTAATGAAAAGGCAGAGCTTATAGAAGATGAAGCTCCTGTCAGTCAGGCCACTTATGCTGATGCAATAAAAAGAATAGAGCAAGAATTGGCTATCTTCCTTACAGTAAGAGAAAAAATGGAAATACAGGAAGTTGTGCAAAATTATCTTTGGGACTATCCTTTAGTTGCCCAGATGTTTATAAATTATCATAAAAATTTCAAAAGGCAGTATCCTTTTAAGTTTTACTGTAAGATGGCTTTTGGCAATAATGTTTCGGACCTGGACTCCTTAAATGAATTCCATGAAAATGCAGACAGATTGGATTACAAAATTGCTGAGGTTAAAAAAAGGCTGGGCCACAGGAGAACTTATTCAGAGGTGGAAAAAGAAGCCTATCTTAAATGGACTAATTTATGGAAGTTTTCCCATGAGATGGTGCTCTTTGCAGTCGATCAGACCCTGTCAGCCAAGGATCCTTCTTTTAAATATTTGGATGTAATTTTAGAAAACTGGTTTAAGGATTCTGTAAAAAACAAGGAAGATTTTATTAAAAGAGAAGAAGAATTTACAAAAAACAAGCTAAGGCCTGGGGATAAAAAAACCAAGGTCACTGGTTCAGAAGTAAGGGATTTAAATAGCTTTATTGAATAGGAGATAAGATGGACAGAGAAGAGCTAAGAAGAAAAAAGATCGCTGAAGCTGAAGAGAAGATAGAGTTAATTCACAAGAGGATACCCAGGCTTTCAGAGATAGAGGAAGAAATAAAAAATCTTTCTTTAAAAAGAATTTTAGAGGCATTGGCCAATAAAAAGTTATCTGATGAAATTGATAAAAAGGTAATGGATTTAATCAGGGAAAAAGAGCTTATCATGGAGGCTGAAGGTCTTACTTATGATGATTTTGAACCAGACTGGGATTGCAAAAAATGCTCTGACCGAGGTTATCTGGAGCCAGGACTTCTCTGCAGCTGCTATAGTCAGGAGAGAAATAATATTTTGCTGGAAAGAAGCGGACTTACCGGACAAATGCTGGAAAAAACCTTTGAGAATTATGATCTCAGATACTATACAGACCAACATTCCATGCAGAAAAAAGTTCAGAGAGCTCTTGAATTTATTGATAAAGTTCATAGTGGACAGAGGCAAAATAACCTTTACCTTTTTGGTAAGGTTGGAACTGGTAAAACCCACTTATCTTTGGCTATAGCCAACCAGCTTTTAAAATACAATCATTCTGTAATATATAAGAGGATTGATGATTTGCTGGAAATTATTATTGAGCTTAAATATGAAGACAAGGCTAATAAAGAGCAGTTGGATATATTAAGAGATGCAGATCTTTTGGTAATAGATGATTTGGGAACTGAGAAAAATTCAGCCTTTGCCCTTAACCAGATAAGGATAATTCTGGAAGAAAGGGCCAATATGAACAAGGCCATAATCATCAACAGTAATTTAGATTTAGAAGAGCTGCAAAAATATTATGGCCCAAGAATTACAGATAGAATAATAGAAAACTTTGATATCTATGAGCTTAAAACAGAAGAAAGTATTAGGATTTTGCAGAAAAGGGAAGAAAGGGAGGAGTGATTCTTTTGAAGAAAGGAATAAACTCTTTTAAAAAAAGAAAAATCTATCTTATTCTTTTAATAAGCTTTCTTGCCCTTTTGATTTTTCCTGCTTGCCAAAAGCAAAATGCAAAAATGTCTAAAGAAGATCTCAAATGGCAAAAGCAGTATGTTGATTTTTCTTCCAAACTAAAGGTGGACAAGACAAATATTAAGGACTACATAGATGAGTTGACCTCAGAGAAATACGAGGGAAGAAAAGTAGGGACCAGCGGTGAGGCAGAGGCTTCCTTATACCTGGCAAGTTTTTTGAAAGAATTAGGGATCCCCTCATATTTTGAAGATAGTTATTTTCAGACTTTTATAGATCCAATAAGTGGTGTTAAAGGTGAAAATGTATTAGGTATATTAAAGAAACCGGATATTAATAAGTATATAATCCTGTCGGCCAGTTATGATCATCTTGGCAGGGAAGAAAGAGGCAAAAAAAATATTTACCCAGGCGGGAATGATAATGCTTCTGGCGTGAGCTCGGTTATGGAAATGGCAAGGATTTTTAAAGATAATTTTGCCATTATGGACTATAACCTGGTCTTTGCCTTTTGGTCTGGTCATGAAATAAATTACCTGGGCTCTAAAGCCTATGTAGATTCATTAGTTGAGAGCGAAAAAAACAATATTTATCTTGTAATCAATCTTGACACCATTGGTTCTTTTAGCAGCAGGGACTTTCTCATCTGGCAGGAAAACGATATCTCAGTAGAAAGAAGTCTTCCTATAACGGAGTGGAGGAACATAGATCTCAAATATGAATCAGGAGATCATACAAAAAGCGACCACTATTATTTTGGAATGGAAAATATTCCAGCCATAAGTATCCGATCCAGTAACTGGGAAGCTGGTAGTAAAACAATTAAAGATAATCGCTATAATGTTGATTTGGAAAATGTAAGAAAATTAACACAAAATTTGGTTATCTATATTTATAATTTGAAAGGGCAGGTTTATTGATGCTGGATGCACTGAAATTTTTACCTGCTGAGGCTTATGTTTTTCTAATTTCAATGTTACCTTTTTTTGAGTTGAGGCTATCAATTCCCTATGGGATTTTGAGTGGGCTTCCCTGGCAGGAAACATTTTTTCTGGGAACACTGGGTAATTTTGTGCCCATTATCCCCATGCTTTTTCTTTTTGAAAAGATAATGGAGCTTTTAAGCAGGTTCCCCTTAACTAAATGGTTTTATGACTTTGTAAATAATAAGACTCACAAAAATAAAAGCATAGTAGAAAAATATGGCAAGTATGGACTTTTTATCTTTGTGGCAATTCCTCTACCCGGATCAGGGATCTATACAGGGGCTGCTATAGCTATACTTTTAGGGATGAAAAGAAGAGATTCTTTCTTGGCTTTAAGTTTAGGAATGTTAATGGCTGGAGTCGTGGTTACTCTGGCAGCAGCTGGAATATTTAAGTTTTTATAAAAAAAACAAGAAGAAAAAATCATGCAACGGGACCTAGGTCCCGTTGTTTTTATTTATTAATAAATTATGAATTATTCACCCGTAAAAGTGGTAATATATAGGCAAAGTAGTAAAAATTGGGTAAAAGTGGTACAAAGTGGGTGAATTTTTAAATGTTTATGGGTGAATATCAACACAGCATCGATCAAAAAGGAAGAATTATGATGCCTTCAAAGGTCAGGGCCCAATTGGGTGAACGTTTTGTTGTAACCAAGGGTCTGGATTCTTGTCTCTTTGTTTACCCGGAAGATGAATGGAAGATTCTTGAAGATAAATTAAAAAAACTCCCATTTACGAACAAGGATGCCCGTAATTTTTCCAGGTTTTTCTTCTCTGGTGCTACTGAGGTTGAGTTTGATAAACAAGGAAGAATTTTAATTCCAAATAATTTGAGAAGTCATGGCAAATTAGAAAAAGATGTTGTTATCATTGGCGTTTCATCAAGAATGGAAATTTGGGATAAAGAAACCTGGGAAAATTATAATATGGAATCTCAGGGAGAATATGAAGAGCTTGCTGAGAAAATGATGGATTTTGAAATAAACTTTTAGGTGACGGTGATCAAATGACCTTTCAGCACAAGTCAGTTCTATTAGATGAATCAATAAAATATATGCAAGCAAAGCCAGGGGAGACCTTTGTAGATGCTACTTTAGGAGGGGCTGGTCACTCCCTGGCTTT
>CAZUPR010000025.1:0-18276 GCA_964622305.1 uncultured Eubacteriales bacterium | reverse complement strand
AGACGGGCTTTCGTTGCAGCATCCAGGTCAGAACCAAATTGTGCAAAAGCTGCCAGTTCTCTAAACTGAGCAAGATCCAGACGTAATGGTCCGGCAACTTGTTTCATCGCCTTAATCTGAGCAGATCCACCAACCCGGGATACTGAAATACCAGCGTTAATAGCTGGTCTTACACCAGAGTTAAAAAGATCTGATTCCAGATAAATCTGACCGTCTGTAATAGAAATTACGTTGGTCGGAATATAAGCAGATACGTCACCAGCCTGAGTTTCAATTATTGGAAGAGCAGTCATAGATCCTGCCCCCAAACTATCACTCAGTTTGGCAGACCTCTCTAAAAGACGGGAGTGCAGATAGAAAACGTCACCTGGGTAAGCTTCACGTCCTGGGGGACGACGAAGCAGCAAGGACAATTCCCTGTAAGCAACTGCTTGTTTTGATAAGTCATCATAAATAATTAAAACGTGCTTTCCATTGTACATAAACTCTTCACCCATAGCACAGCCTGCATAAGGAGCGATATAGAGAAGGGGAGCTGGCTCGGAAGCTGTTGCCGCAACAACAATCGTATAATCCATAGCGCCACTTTGCTCAAGAGTATGTACTACGTTAGCAACTGTTGATCTTTTTTGTCCAATAGCTACATAAATACAAATAACATCCTGACCTTTTTGATTGATGATTGTATCAATAGCAACAGCAGTTTTACCTGTCTGACGGTCACCGATAATAAGTTCACGCTGACCTCTTCCTATTGGAACCATGGAGTCAATAGCCTTGATACCGGTTTGCAACGGTTCATGTACTGACTTTCTGTAAATAACACCGGGAGCTGGTGCTTCAATAGGCCTGTATGTTTCTGTGTTAATTGGTCCCTTTCCGTCAATGGGCTGTCCAAGGGCGTTTACAGTACGTCCTATCATAGCCTCACCAGCAGGAACTTCAACAATTCTGCCTGTTCTCTTAACCTTATCTCCCTCTTTAATATGTGAATATGGACCTAAAATAACAACACCAATGTTGTTTTCTTCAAGGTTCAAAGCCATACCATAAGTTTCTCCGGGGAACTCTAAAAGTTCACCAGCCATAGCACTTTCTAAACCATAGATACGAGCAATACCGTCACCAACCTGGATTACCGTACCCTCTTCAGATACTTCCAGAACAGTTTTATAGTTTTGAATTTGCTGCTTCAGTATGGAACTAATTTCTTCAGGTCTAATACTCATTTAGTCCCTCACCTCACTAATACCAGCTTATTTTGTGAGCACTTTCTTGTATTGACCAAGCCTGTTAATTACACTACCATCAATAATTTGATCCTTGTATTTAACCTGCAGGCCTCCAAGTAGTGTTTCATCAATATTCATGCTGAGTTTTATTTTCTTGCCAAGCACTTCTGAAAGTTTTACCATCAGCTCTTCTTTTTGTTTTTCATTAACTTCAACCGCTGAATAGCAATCTAAAAGAGCAATCCCTCTATATTCATTGGCAATTTCTCTGTATTTAGCAGATATTTCTACTATATATTCCTCCCTGTTTTTCTCACAAATAATGCTTAGAAAATTCATGATTTCAGGGGAAAAGTCTTTACCGAAAACATCATTCAAGACCTTTATTTTATCTTCTGCTTGAATAAGTTTGCTATTTAAAAATGCTGAAAAGTCGCTGTTTTCCTTGATGATTTCCTCAAACAAAGACAGTTCCTGTTCAAACTTATCTTCTTCTTTTTTTTCAGAGGCAACACCTAAAATAGCCTGTGCATATCTTTTAGTTATCTGATCTCTGTTCAATTTAAATCCCCTGCCTCTTCCATAAAGTCGTTAATCAACTTTTTATGATCATCGGGATTTAAGCTCCGGCCAATTATTTTTTCCGCCAGTAATAGTGATAAACCAGATACCTCGCCTTTTAGCTCTCTGATAGCTGAAACTTTTTCTTCTTCTATTTCCTTTATAGCTTTATCCTTTAATTTTGAAGCGCCTTCTCTGGCTTCTTCTAAAATTTCATTTTTAGTTTCTTCTGCTGACCTTTTAGCAGCGGTAATAATTTGCTGAGCCTCTAAGTGCGCATTTTGAATTTGGGATGTATATTCTTCCTTCATTTTCTCCATCGCAAGCCTATCTGCTTCTGCGGAATCCATGTCTTTCTTAACTCTTTCTGCTCTTTCATCCAGCATATTGGTAATGGGGCCGAAAAAGAATTTTTTTAAGACTAATGCCAGAACCAAAAAATTCAGCATAGCCCAGACAATGGTTGGAATATTTATTTGCACAAGAGAACCTCCTTCCTGTAGCAATTAACAAAATAAGACTATAATATTAATTATTCCTGACAGTAACTAGGCGATTGAATAAATTTATCCAATCGCCATTATTAGGCATTATTAAGTTGCGCTTATATTTTACCTAGTATTAAAAACGCGATTAATAAACCATAAATTGTCATTGCTTCCATCATTGCTAAGGAAAGAATCAAGGAAGTACGAATGTCACCTGCTGCTTCTGGTTGTCTGGCGATAGCTTCCATAGCTGCTGCTGCTGTTTTACCTTGGGAAAGACCTGGTATAACTGTTGCAAGTGTAACTGAAAGAGCTGCTGCAAAAGCAAATAATGCTGTGGATAATTCCATTATTGTCCCCTCCTTTCATTAGATTATTAATTCTTACATTTCTTAATATATTTATTAATGCCCCCCCGATGTAGCTGACCCTATGTATATTGCCGATAAAAGCGTAAAAACAAGAGCCTGAACTCCACCAAACAGAAGACCTAATAAGTGAGCAGGAACTGGCAGAACAAAGGGTACAAGGCCGAAAAGAACAGCCGCTACCATTTCTTCACCATAAATGTTACCAAAGAGACGCAGTGATAGCGATACTGGCCTTACAATTTCTTCCAGTATATTCAATGGAAGGAAAGGGGGATATGGTTCAATAAAGTGCTTAAAATAACGAAATCCTTTTTCCTTTACCCCATAGTAATGTATTGCAAAAAATGTACATAGACCAAGCCCCAAAGTAACACTTAGAGTATTTGTTGGAGGCATAAAGGAATCATACATGCCAGCACCTGGCAGAAGACCAGAGTAGTTTGAAGCCATAATCAAAAGAAACATACTGCCAAGAAAGGGTAGATATTTCTTACTTGATCCTTTGCCACCCATCAAGTCATCAAAAAGATTCATGAGGGTCTCCACAGCCCATTCTGCAATATTTTGCAAACCTGTAGGGTATTTTTGCAGATTTCTTGTAGACATAATAGCAAGAATAGCCAAAAAAGCTATTACAAACCACATTGTGAAAATCTGGGCCATTACATCTATCCCGAAAAGGCTAAAAACCGCATGCAGTTCACCATCTGAAGCATAGGCAGTTCCTATAAACATTTTTTCACCCCTTTCAAGAGAATCTAATCTTTCTTTTTCTTGCGTTTTTCCATAATGTCCAATTTTGTCATGAGGCTAACGAAAGAATTAATTACTGCAAGCAATACAAGTCCCAAAGAAAAAAGTGGATATGTATAAAACCTTTGGTCCAACCAAGCCCCACCCTTATAAGCAAATAAAACAAAGGCGGCCATGTAAAGTCCAAACTGCATTGCTACATATAAATGTCCCATTCTATTTCCACTCTTCGAAATCGTTTCCTGGCAAGTCCAAAACTTGCCCGATTGCCGCTACAATTCTTTTTGAGGCTTTTCCGTCGCCGTATGGATTAATCGCCTTAACTATTCTATCATAGCTTTCCTTTTCAGTTAAGAGTTTTTTTACATTTTTGTAAATGTTAACTCTTTCAGTTCCTATAAGTTTAACAGTACCAGCTTCTACTGCTTCCGGCCTCTCTGTATTTTCGCGTAAAACTAAAACAGGCTTTCCTAAAGCAGGTGCTTCCTCTTGAATACCACCAGAATCAGTTAAGATTAAATAGGACTTATTCATCAAATATGAGAAGTCCTCATATTCAAGCGGCTCTATTAAAAAGATTCGCTCTTTACCAGATAAAATCTTCTCAGCCAGCCCTCTCACTCTGGGATTTTTATGCACCGGGAAAATAATTTTCACATCCGTAAAATCATTATGTATATCTACTAAGGCTTTAAAAATATTTTCTAAAGGCTGCCCGTGATTTTCACGCCTGTGTGCAGTCACAAGTAACATTTTATCATCATGTGATAGTTGACTACAAGATAAATTTAAAGTTTTTGTGAATTTTTTTTCATCTTGTTTTTTTAAAGTTTCCATAAGGGCGTCTATAACTGTATTGCCCGTAATAAAAATCTGTTCTTCATTGATATTTTCTCTGAGCAAGTTTTCTTTAGCTCTTTTTGTTGGAGCAAAATGCCAGTTTGCCAGGTGGCCGGTTAATATTCTGTTCCCTTCTTCTGGAAAGGGAGAATAGAGATTGCCCGAACGCAGCCCTGCTTCAACATGCCCAATAGGAATTTGTTTATAATAGGCAGCCAAAGAAGCTGTAAATGTTGTGCTGGTATCACCATGAACCAAAACTAAGTCTGGTTTTTCCTCTTCAAAAATTTTTTCCAATCCCTTGAGAACATTGGCCGTAATGTCTGTCAAAGATTGATTGGCCTTCATTATATCCAGGTCATAATCTGGCTTAAGGTCAAAAAGTTCCAAAACTTGATCCAACATTTCCCTGTGCTGAGCAGTTACTACAAGAACGCTCTCCATATATTCATTTTTTTCTATTTCTTTTACTAGAGGAGCCATTTTAATGGCCTCAGGCCTGGTTCCAAAAACACTGATTATTTTTTTCTTGGCTGGGGTCATTCTTTTTCCTTTCTTTGCACCTAGTAGCTTAAATAGCCCCGGTCAATCAATTTCTGAATATGATTTTCCAAAGCAGCACCTATGTCCATTTGATGTTCTTCTTCGAGGACAAACATTAGGGACACCGCTGTTTGTGCAACATCTAAAAGTTCAGAACAAATTTTTTCCATAACTTCATTTTCTTCTAAACTGGTCTGCTCGCCACTCATACCTCTATATTTGCCAATAGCCTGAGCCAACTCACCAGTCTCTTCCATTAGCTTAAGTGCCGTTGATTCGATAGTTGGTTGTAACTTATTAAGCCTTGGAAGGGCTATGCTCTTATACTTCATCACTTCCTCCTAACTGGACAAGCTCCAGGGTGGATTCTGCCAAAAGCTCCTTAGACAGCTCATCTGGGTATCCTTCTAAATATACAATTCTTTTTACCTTGGCATTTATTATGAGTTTGGAGCAAAGAGAACAAGGAAAGTTGGTACAATAAAGAGTGCTGTCTTCTATGCTGATTCCATGAACAGCAGCCTGAATAAGGGCATTTTGTTCAGCATGTATCCCACGGCAAAATTCATGTCTTTCCCCTGAAGGTATTCCATGTTGTTCTCTAATGCAGCTCCGGTCTAAACAATGTTCCAAACCTCTTGGAGCTCCATTATAGCCAGTGGCTAAAATATGATTATCTTTTACGAGAACAGCACCCACTTGTCTTCGTAAGCATGTTGAACGGGATGAAACCAGTTGGGCTATGTCCAAAAAGTACTCATCCCAGCTTTTCCTTTTATATGGTTCCAAAGATACGGTCTCCAGCATCCCCAAGACCTGGCACGATATAACCATGATCATTGAGTTTCTCATCAATAGCAGCAACATAAATATCTACATCTGGGTGCTTGTCTGTCACAAATTTAATTCCTTCCGGAGCTGCAATTAAACTTACCAATTTAATACTGTCTGCTCCTTTTTCTTTTAGAAAATCTATTGCCATCGAGGCCGATCCGCCAGTTGCCAGCATGGGATCAAGAACAAAGAGATCTCTTTTGGCAATATCAGGTGGCATCTTGCAATAATATTCCACCGGCAGAAGAGTCTCTGGATCCCTGTATAGGCCTATATGCCCAACTTTAGCCGCAGGTATCATCTTTAACATGCCTTCTACCATACCAAGTCCGGCCCTTAAAATAGGAACCAAACCAACTTTTCGGCCCGATATTACCTTAGATTTTGTTGTTCTTACCGGTGTTTCAATAGTTATCTCTTCAAGAGGCATATCTTTTGTTACCTCATAGGTCATTAACATGGTCACTTCTTCTACCAGTTCTCTAAATTCCTTGGGGCCAGTTGATTTATCTCTGATGAAGGTCAATTTATGCTGAATTAGAGGGTGGGTAAGCTCATGAACTTTTGCCATATCACACCTCTTCCTCAATCTCTCCGTAGAGTGAAAATCTGTCAGTAAGTTTTTTTACCCTTTCTCTTGCTTCCTGTGATTTCTTCTCAATAAGGACCAAGGCAATTATTTCTGCTATTTCCTTCATTTCCTCTTCTTTCATCCCCCTGGTTGTTGTGGCTGGAGTTCCTAGCCTGATACCACTGGTAACAAAAGGCCCTTTTGTTTCGAAGGGGATGGTGTTTTTGTTAGCGGTAACGTTAGCCTCATCCAGCATATTTTCTGCTTCCTTGCCGGAAAGATCCTGGGCTGTAAGGTCTAAAAGAATCAGGTGATTATCAGTCCCGCCAGAAACTATCCTAAAACCTTTATCTTCCAGAGCCTGAGCCAGAGCCTTGGCATTCTTTATAATTTGTTTTTGGTATTCAACAAATTCTGGTTGCAAAGCTTCTTTAAAGGCTATGGCTTTGGCGGCGATAATATGCATAAGCGGGCCACCCTGTATACCAGGGAAAATTGCCCGGTCTATAGCAGGTCCATACTCTTCCTTGCAAAGAATCATCCCACCCCTGGGGCCTCTTAAGGTTTTATGAGTTGTTGTTGTCACAAAATCTGCGTATTCAACCGGGTTAGGATGAAGACCTGCCGCAACAAGGCCTGCAATGTGGGCCATATCTACCATGAAATAGGCACCAATTTCATCAGCTATTTCTCTGAACTTTTTAAAGTCTATAATCCTTGAGTAGGCACTGGCCCCAGCCACAATCATTTTTGGCCTTTCTTTAAGGGCTTGCTCTCTTAATTTTTTATAATCAATTTGCTCAGTATCTTTTTCTACTTCATATGAAACAATTTCATAATATTTTCCAGAAAAATTAACAGGGCTACCATGAGTCAAGTGCCCTCCGTGGCTTAAATCCATACCCATAATCTTATCGCCATGCTCTAATACGGCATAATAAACAGCTGTATTAGCCTGGGCTCCTGAATGTGGCTGGACATTAACGTGCTCGGCAGAAAATATTTTTTTGGCCCTTGCTATAGCCAAATTCTCAGCCATATCAACGTACTCGCAACCTCCGTAGTATCTCTTGCCAGGGTAACCTTCTGCGTACTTGTTAGTAAGGGTAGAGCCCATAGCTGCCATTACAGCAGGACTGACAAAGTTTTCAGAAGCAATAAGTTCTATCTTTTCTTTTTGCCTTTTACTTTCCAGGGCAATTATGTCTGCGATTTCTGGGTCAGCTTTCCTTACAAAATGATCTACATAGTTCAATTTCTTTCCCCCTTGATTATAAAAAATTTCTTGCCTTAATTTTTATTTTAAAGAGCTGTCGTAGACTGCTCTTTCACCACCAACGTATTTAGGCCTGGTTTTAGCAAAAACAATAGTGGCCTCCCCTATTTTTTTCTGGCTTAACCTTACCGGAACAGCAACCTTTTTAAGGTTCATTCCAATAAGTGTCAAGCCTATATCCAGCCCAAAATCAGCCGCAAGGCTTTCAACCAGGCAAGGTCTGGCAAAACGCTTATATGCTTCCTCAGCCATGGCCCCCCCTGCTCTTTTAACAGGGATAGCATTCACCTGAGTCAGGATTTTTCTTTCCATGAGACTTTGATCAACAACTAAAGCCCGGTTTAGATGCTCACAACATTGGAAGGCCAAATCAAATGCATGTTTTTCTGCATATTCAAAAAAAGCATCAGCCATTTCCAGGGCAAGGCTCAAATTTCCACTGCTTCCTATACTTTCACCAGCCACTTCACTTGTGGAGCAGCCAATCAAAAGCAGCTTTCCATCCATTGGACCAACTTCTGTCAAAATGGCATCCAAAACTTTTTTTGTATCCCGGTAAATTTGTCTCTCAGTCATTTTTTCCATCTAATATCACGCCCAGTCTGATAATCTCATTTTTTATTTCTTCAAAAGTTTCTCTGTAAGAAGATAAATCCGAGCCAAAGGGATCAGGAATTTCCAAATCCTCTGAGCCTGCTTTTTCATCTCCCATCCTATTATACTCTTTTAAAAGGAAAATTTTATCCTTTTCCTGGGAAAAAAAGCTTTTTAAGATTTCCTTTTGTTCTCTGGTCATTGTTAAAATTAGATCAGCCTCTTCCAAAAGTTCCTGATTAACCCTTTGTGAAAGAAAATCCTCTGCATCCATGGAGTTCTCTATAAGTATTGCCTCAGCATGCCTTGAAAGAGCATCTCCTCCTGAGGAAAAAATTCCGGCAGATTCAAATTCGCCCTTACCTATGAGTTTTCTGGCAGCTCTCTCCGCCATGGGACTACGGCAGGTATTTCCAGTGCAAACAAATAATACTTTCACAGAACTCTACCTCCTGACGCCTTTTCCACCCTGTTTTTAAAGGCCCGGCCAATATTTTCTTCCTTTATATCTTCCATGTATATAAATTCAACTTTTTCCTGGTCAAACTCCCTCAGGTTTTTATAAAGATCAGCAATAATTTGCTGCTTTTCTTGCAAACTTCCTGCTATTTTTACTATTAACAAAGGATTGTGGGCCTCCTCATCCTCGAGAAAATCACAAAAGAATTCCTGAGTAACATAAAAACCATGCTTGCCGCTAATTCTTCCCTCTGCAAGTCCCCGCAAAATTTTTTTAAATTTTGCAGCCTGTTCCTCCCGACTGCCTTCAACCAAAAAAAGTTGCCCCTGGGGTGCGTAATGGCGATATTTAGTTCCTGGTGAACGCGGTTTTTCGCTTGAAAAAGTATTTTCTTCTTCAGCCTCAATATATTGCCTGATTTCCTCCAGACTTAGGCTGCCAGGTCTCAAAATCATAGCTGGATTTGTGGTCATATCGATTACTGTTGATTCTATTCCAATAGCCGATTGGTCTGAGAGAATAATTCCATCAACCTTGCCAGTCAAATCCTCCAGAACGTGTTGCCCCATTGTAGGACTTGGCCTGCCGGAAATATTGGCGCTCGGAGCTGCCACAGGAATATTGCATTCCCTTAAAAAAGCCAGGGCCAGAGGGTCTGAGGGCATCCTTACCCCCAAGGTATCCAAGCCAGCCGTAACTTCTTTTGGGATGTTTTTCTTAGCCTTTAGTATCATGGTCAAAGGGCCTGGCCAGAACTTCTGGGCAAGAATCTTTGCCTCTTTTGGTATTTCTTCTACCAGAAGATCCATTTGATCCATGGAATGAATATGTACAATTAAAGGGTTATCTCTTGGTCTGCCCTTGGCAAGAAAGATTTTTTCTATTGCGACTGGAGAAAAAGCACTGGCACCAAGTCCATATACAGTTTCTGTAGGAAAAGCCACTACCCCGCCATCTTTAAGCAGGTTAGCAGCTTCTGTGATCAGCTTGTTTTCTATCTTGTTTTTATCTATCTTAAAGATTTTAGTTTTCATATCTTTTCTTATAATATCTGACTATTTACATACTTCTCAATTTTATCAGTATGTTCTGAAGGAGCAATAAAAATCAGACAGTCTCCTTCCTGTAAAACAAAATCTTTGTTGGGTGAAAAAATTTCTTCACCTTTTCTTTCAATAGCTATCACTGTAGCATCTGTATTTCTTCTAAATTCTAATTCAATGAGGCTTTTATTGATTAAAGGAGATGTTTTTTCAATCATAATTTCGCCCACCATAGGCAGGATGGAAAGTAATCTGGAACTATACATAAGAACCTTGTCCATTTGCTCCTCTATCTTTTTATCAAGTTCCCTTTTATCATCAAGCAGCTTTAGATATTTTTCTCTGGCTGCCAGAAGGTCCTGACGATGATTAAAGCTTTCTACATATTTTCTTGCGGCACCTCTTGATTTCACAACAATGCCGCTTCCCTGGTAAACTTCAACTATGCCCATACTTTGCAGGAGGGCAACGGCCCTGCGGATAGTTTCCGGAGAAACATTATATTTGCCAGCCAAGGTTGAACGACCGTAGAGTCTTTCACCTTCGGTGTATTCCCTCTTTAAAACCTTGGTCGCAATATCAAAGGCTATCTTTTCGTATTTGGCCATAGAGCCTATATTTTTAATATTTTCTTTCTTGCTCATATTTTCACTCATCCTTACTTATTTCTAAGAACTAGTCATTATCTAAATTATACATTTATATGTTATTTTAACAACTTTATTTTACAGGCCGGGGCCGGGGCTTTACAAATCTTGTATACAGTATTATAATATGTATAGATTTAATCTATAACTAAACGGGTGGAATCTTCTGCTCGTCTTTTTAACCCGTGCAAGTTTATACTTGCCTGGGAAAACCCGACGAATTCTTGCATGACCGGTTAGATTAAAATAACTTGTTATCTGCAGGAATAGGGTAGTCTGGTAGTTAACCGTACCTATTATATTATTAGGAGGACACTCAAATGTTCAAGTTCAAACTTGGGGTTTGTACTGTTCTGGTTACTACCTTAATTGCTTTTAACCTGTTTTTCAACGTGGTTGGGAGCAATCCACTGGTAGCTTCTGAAACAGCAAAATCAACACCCTACGGTGCAGTTTTACTGCAGAAGTAACACATGAAAAAGGGGCGCTTAGGATGTATAGGCTTGAGTGCTTCTTTTTTTTGTCTAAAAATTCACATTTGAAACTTTTTTTCTTAAAAAATCCATCAAAAAAGGTGCCGCTATCAGCAGCACCTCTTTTTTATTTTTAAATAATTATATAAACATAAGAACTTATAAAAACAATGAGCAAGAGAGTTACAGCCGCTCCAACCGGGAAGCGATAATGATCCTCGGAGTAACTCTCTGGAGTCCCTTTTGTGCTACCAATAACATCCAGCCATTTTAAAGGGTTCTGCAATATTGGATATGTTCCTCTAACCGCCGATAACCAGAGAGAGCCCAGTTTCTCTTGAATGCTCACAGTAGCTAATGATAAACCCTTTACTCCCAAAACCAAAGGACGTCTGTAAAACCAATCTGTATCCAGTAAAAAGGCATCTTTTGGCTTCATAACTGCCGCAAAAAGTATAAAAGTAAAACTTATAGCAAGCATAAGTTGCACTGTTGAGATAACGTGATCTAGAGTATAAGGCACATAGTTCATCTCAAAAGGCAGTTTTTGGTAAAGCAGGCTTGGAAAAGTTCCATAAACAAAGCATAAAATAGCAGTTCCGGTCATAGCAGCATACATATTTATTGGAAGTTTTTTTACCTGATAGTCAGTTTTTGGCTGACCTGCAAAAGCATAATAAGTTACCTTTAAACAGGTTGAGATTAAAGTACCTATGCTGGCAAGATAAAGTAAGAGTTCTACCTGAGGATAAGCTCCTAAACTAGCTGCCGATAGAATAACTGATTTACTTGTAAAGCCATTCAAGTAAGGTAATCCAGAAATTGCCATTGATCCTATGAAATATAGTGTAACTACTGCAGGCAACTTACGGAATAATCCACCCAATTCTGTCAGTTTACTGGTTCCAGTAGCATATAGAATGGCGCCAGCTCCCATAAACATAAGTGATTTAAACAAAATATTAGCGAAAGCATGGACTACAGCCCCATTTAGAGCCAGTTCAGAGCCCAAGCCCACTGCTGCTACCATATAGCCCACCTGGCTGACAATATGATAAGAAAGTATCAAACGTAAGTCATTGGCAATCATGGCGTAAATCACACCCACCAGAGCCATAATAACTCCTGCCCAAATTAAAATATCAAGGCCAGGAAAAACTCTTATCAAGGTATAAACAGCTACCTTTGTCGTCATAGAGTTCATAAAAACGCTACCTGAAATAGTAGCCCTGGGGTAAGCATCTGGCAGCCAGGCATGTAAGGGGAAAATAGCCGCGTTAATAGCAACCCCTGTTAAAATCAAAATGCCAGCTAAATCCATATTATTTGTCAAAGAGCTTATCAGATACTCTCCCTGACTTACCTTGATAAAAATACCTGCTAAAAGGATATTTCCACCAAAAAAGTGTACTAAAAGATAACGGAAACCTGCTCGTCTTGATTCATCTTCCTTACGGCTCCAAACAAGAAAAACACTAGATAAAGCCATGAGTTCCCAGAAGAAAATCAAAGTCAGCCAATCACCAGCCATAACAACTCCCATGGAGGCAGCTACATAAATAAATTGAGCCGCTGTTTCCAGTTTGCCCGATAAGTTCAAGGCATAGATATTAATTATCAGAGATATTAAGGCCAATACAAAAAGGAAAATCCAAGAAAGTTCGTCTACCTTAAGATAGATCAAACTCATATTATTTATAAAAGGTATACTTGCTTGCAGACCCTTTTCTAAATTCCAGGTGGCGAACAAGGCCATGGCTGGAAAAACTACCATGATCAATTGCCGGATTTTTTTAGGAGCAAAAGGAATTGCAATCCCTCCTGCCAGCATTAACAAAGCTGGATGAAAGGTCATTCTCTATCCCTCCTTTTGTAAATATCTTCTTCCCTTTGAAGCAGAGGGAAGACCATTTTTTTTGCCACAAAAATCAGGAGGAAAGCCCCCATAATTCCAAAGACATAATCAAAACCTATAAAAGCATGCCACCAATAATATGGATGGTAATCAATTGGAAATATTATTTCTACTAAAATTGATAGAAAGCCAATTACTAAAAAGACCAAAGCTCTTTGTTTGTCTCTATTATCCATAACTTAACCCCCCAGTCCTTTACTAACAATTTCCGCAGACTGGATAGCCAGATTGTAAAAATTTAAACCAAAGTTGGGAAAAATTCCCAAGATAAGACTAGTAAGTCCAGTGAAAATTATTGGAATCAACATATCTTTTCTTACTTCACTATAGGTGTATTCCTCATCGGCCTTTTCATAAAAAGCCATTATAAAAACTGGTATAAGGTAAGTAGCACTTAACATGGCACTGGCAATCAGGACCAGAACATACAGAAAATGTCCACCAGCAATTGCACCTATAACTAAATTCCATTTACTAATAAAACCTACCAGGAAAGGCATACCACTTATACCAACTGAGGCCAGACCAAAAAGGGCCATGGTTACAGGCATCTGACGGCCAATGCCGTGAAGCTGGCTGATATTCTTTTTCCCATGTCCATACGTGCCGCCAGTATTAATAAAAATCGCACCTGCACAGAAGAAGAGGGTTATTTTCATAAAAGCATGGGCCACCATGTGGAAGATGGCTCCGGTAAAGGCAACCTTATTTAAAAGAGCCAGTCCTAATATAATATAAGAAAGTTGGCCAACTGTTGAAAAAGCCAATCTAGCCTTGAGGTTATCCTGTCTCATGGCAATAATTGACGATGCCAAAATAGTAAAAGCTGCCATCCAGGCCAGATAATCTGCAATACCCAGGGAAGATAAAACATCAAAGCCAAAAACATAGCCAATAATCCTAACCAGGGCAAATGCTCCAGCCTTAACTACTGCAACTGCGTGTAAGAGGGCACTGACTGGTGTTGGCGCTACCATTGCTGAGGGAAGCCAGCCATGAAAAGGCATAAGGCCTGCTTTAACAGAGGCTCCTATTACAAGAAGCACAAAGCTTGCTTTTAGAGCAAAAGTATTACTCACTCCTGTAAGGAAACCGCCAGGAGCAAAATCAGTTGTTCCTGTAAGACTGTAAAGCCAAATAATCCCAACGAGGAAAAGCTGGCCAGATATTAAGGTGTAGGCCAGATATTTTCTGCCTGCCAGAATATGTTCCTCTTCTCTGTTATGAATAACCAGGGGATAGGTGGCAATTGTTAAGATTTCATAAAAAACAAAGAAAGTAAGTAAGTTGCCCGCAAAAGAAATACCCATAACTGCAGCTATACACATTGCAAAAGAAGCAAAGTAACCAGTCTGATTAATCTTTTTGTCAGCTCTCATATAACCAATGGAATAGAAAGATGTGAAAATCCAAAGGATCGAAGCAAGGGCGGCAAAAATCATGCCGGCCGTATCAAGCTTAAGGAAAAAATCCACACCTTTTACCAAATTATACTTTGGTGTAATAAGTTCACTTCCGGCCAGGACACCAGGCAAAAGTTTGACTATTAATGCAAAATTTAAAAAAGCCGCTAAGAGAGTCCAGCTCTCTCTAAGATTGGCTGATCTTTCACCAGTAAGCATAATTAATAAAGAAGCTAGAGCTGGTATAGCAAAGAGAGCCAAGGGCAGAAAACTATAGGTAAGTTCCATCAGTTCATCACCTCCGGCAAAGCATATTGGAGGACAGCAGAAACAATTTCCTCATTAAAGATACCAAGAACTAATACCAGGCCGCTTAAAAGTATAATTGGCAGCAGCATGGTAAGAGGAAGCTCCAATTTGCTCTTTAATTTTGACTTAAGCTCAATAAGAGCTTCTTTCATAAAGGCAAATTCAATAATTCTAAAGAAATACACAGCATTCAATAAACTACTTATAATAATTACAGCAATGTAGATCCATAATTTCTTCTCAAGCGCGCCCAGAACCAAATACCATTTACTAAAGAATCCTGCTGTTGGCGGTATACCAATCATAGAAAGAGCAGAAACTAAAAAGCAAACCATGGTAAGAGGCATCTTTTTATAGATATCCTTAAATACATCTATGGTTATTTTGTCATATTTAAGGTTCATAGAGCCTGCAATCAAAAAGAGTGAGCTCTTCATAAGTGCGTGGTTAGCAATATGAAAAAGAGCGCCTATAAGGGCATAAACATTACCTATGGAAAAACCAATAATTATATAACCAATCTGGGCCACACTTGAGTAGGCCAGCATTCTTCTGAAGTCTTTTTGGGCTATGGCCATAATAGATCCTACGATTATCCCAATTGCTGCCATGAGTCCGGCTACCTCCAAGGCTTTTACCACATAATAGCTCTTACTCAGGAAGATAAAGTAAAAAAAGCGGAAGAGCACATAAGCAGATACCTTGGTCATAACCCCGGCTATAAGTGCAATTGCGGGTGGGTAGGCAAAAGTATAGGAATCTGGCAGCCAAAAATGAAGTGGGAAAAGTCCCATCTTGATTCCCAGCCCAGCCAGCATCATTACTACTGCCAAAAGAACAACTGGTGTATCCATAAGTGGTTGAAGTCTTACAGACATATCAGCCATATTCAAAGTTCCGGTGATAGCATAAATATAGCCCAATCCCAAGAGATAGAAGGTGGCTCCAATAGTTCCTATCAATAAATAGCGCAGGGCTGCCAAAGTTCCTTTGGCCCCACCCATTGCAATCAGAGCATAGGCCGAAAGAGATGAAATCTCAAGGAAAACATAGAGGTTAAAGGCATCGCCTGTTACAACCATCCCTAAAAGGCCACTTACTAAAAGGCCGTAAAGAGTATTAAAAGCAGCATTTCTGGTCCAGCTGTCATTTTTTAAAAATTCCCAGGAATAAAGGGAAACTACAGTTGCGATAAAGGCAATAAGCAAAGCTAAAGATGAGTTTAAACTATCCAGCACATACTCAATTCCCCAGGGTGGCTCCCAATCACCAAAATGATAGTGCCAAGGGCCTGTTTTCAAAACTGTCGTTAAGATATTAAAAGCAAAATATGTAGATGCAGCCAAAGCAAGGGTCATCACAATTCTTACAGCTTCACGGGATATGCGTGCTATAAGAGGTGAGAGAGCCGCAATGGTTAAGGGAATAAGCACTACAAAAACAGGAGCATGTTCCATCATTCGTCCATCCTCCTTAGCAGTTCATCTTCCTCGATGGTCTTATAATGTCTTTGAATTCTTATCATAAGCGCCAAAGCCACACCTGTTGTACTTAGGCTTACAACAATAGCTGTAAGCATAAGGGCGTGGGGAAGTGGATTGATATAGGCGTCTATATTTGTTATTCCAGGTATTTCTACCGGTATAGTACCACCTATTTTAAGACCTAATGTTAAATAGAAAAAGATAACAGCCACCTGCATAATATTCATGGCCATTAATTTTTTTATCAAATTATCCTTCATTACTATTCCATATATGCCTACGAACATGAGAGTTGCAATCAGGCCATATATAATTTTGGAAAGGAGTTCAATAGTCATCTTATTCTCCCTTCCTTGTGATGGCATCAAAAATAACAATAATGGTTGCCATTACGGTAAGAGTTACACCAATTTCAATTCCTAAAATCCCATATTGGTGTCTGAAAACCTCTTCTACATTAAGCGGAAGTTTAGCGTATTCAAGATATTTTCCTCCAGCCAGAACAGTTATCCAGCCTACCAGAGCATAGATAAAAACTCCTATGCCAGCCAGGATAAAAACCGTGTCGCCGCTTACATTGATGCGGGCTTCGCCACCTTCTACCAGTCTGGAGAGAATAACCACCATAGCCAATACAGCGCCAGCCTGGAAGCCTCCACCCGGACTATATTCACCATGAATCAGCACATATATTCCATATACAAATAAAAGAGGGGTCAGATATCTAAAAGCAGTTTTTACAATTATACTGTCTGTTTGTTTTTTCATATGATCAAACCCTTTACTTCTCTTTTTGAAATAATCTTAAAATCAATACTGTTGCCGTGCCAGCAGTAAAAATTACTGTTGTTTCACCCAGAGTATCATAACCTCTGTAGTTGGCCAAAACGGCAGTAACAAAGTTGGGTGAGCCAGCTTCTTCGTGGCTCTTTTCAATATATCTGGGAGTAACATGAGTTGATGCAGGTGAGTTTGGATCGCCTACAAGCGGAAGCCAGGCAGAAGCACTGACGAAAATCACAAGCATTGCCGCTAAAAGAAGCAATTGTAATTTTTTCATCTGTCACACCACCTGTCTATTTGCTTTATTGCAAAAATAAAGAAAATCGAAGATATAACGCCAATAACTGCCTCTGTAAAGCCAACATCTGGTGAGCCTAAGAGCAAATATAGCATTACAGCCATAAAGCTAAAGGCGGAGAAAATAATAACAGCACCCAGCAATTCCTTGGCCTCAAGGGCAGCAATCCCAGTAATAATTATTAATACTAAAAACAAAACCACCAAAAAAAGGAAATACATTTATTTTTCCTCCTTTGTCCATGGTTTTAAACCCGAATAATAGGCGGCTCTGGCTATAGCATGAGTACCAATGGGGTTGCCCAAAAGAATAAAAAGTGACACCAAAAGAATCTTAAGGGAAACCAAGGAAAAACCATTGTAGATTGCCAGGCCCAAAAGAGTCAGCATAAGGCCCAGTGTTTCACTTTTTCCCGAAGCATGAAGCCTGGTGTAAAAATCTGGAAGCCTTAAAACGCCTAAGACCGCTACGGCAACGAAAAAGAATCCGGTAATCATGAAGGCTGCTGCAATAATATTTATGATCATAATCACTACTCCTCTTCCGTCAGATATTTTGCCAAAACTAAAAGGGATACAAAACCTAACAATGAATAGGAAACGGCAATATCAACGAACATATCCGCTCTGTCGTCAATAAATCCTATTAGAATCAACAAAATAATGATCTGTGTTCCTATAACACCAAGACCATTTAGTCTGTCAAAAATTGTTGGGCCCTTAAGCACCCTGTAGAGCATAAGGATTACCAATAGAACATAGCCAGCCATTATAGCTGTAAAAAAATTTAACATTACCGATCATCCTTCTCAATCTTCTCGCCAAAAAGTTCAGCGACTTTAATTCTCATATCACCCTGATCATTTTCAAAAAAGAAAGACTCCGCGCCGGAATCAGTAAGGGAATGAATAATATAATTCTCATCCTCGTCGATGTCTACGGTAATTGTGCCCGGAGTAAGGGTAATAGAGTTGGCCAGGCTTAAATGGGCCAGGGGATTTTTCATTTTTTGCTGAAAAACCACCATTTGCGGATTAATCGGAAGCTTGGGATTAAGGACAATCATAGCTATCTCTATGTTGGCTATGATTATCTGCCATACCAGCCAAATCCAGTAACTTATGTATTTGAGAACAGGAAAATCCATACCGTGGATTTCCTCACCATCCTCATTTTTGTAAAGAATCATAATCTCTCTGGATATGTACGTTCCGACTAGTGACGCCGTTAAGCCTATAAGTATTAATTTAACTTCAAATATTTCTGATAAAAGTATCCAGAAAATAAAAAGGCCCAGAACCAATTTAAAGTTATTAACTAATACCCTTGTTTTGCTCAAGAAAATCACCATCCTTCGTATACATATTTTTATACTTTTTTCCTATGTAAATAATTATAC
>CAZUPR010000024.1:3225-18978 GCA_964622305.1 uncultured Eubacteriales bacterium | reverse complement strand
GTGAAGGTGGCAGAACAGTTGGCGCTGGTGTAGTTTCTGACATCAGAGAGTAAAATTAGCTTAAAAATCTTAATATGAAATCATAATAATCAGGACAGGTAAAAACTTGTCCTGATTTTCATTTTTTTCTAATTTTAATCTAGACAAAGACCAAAAAATGTATATAATAAGAGGGTATGCACAAAGTGCGATGAGGCGGAAGGTTGTTGACGCGATGATACGCCAGACACCGTGGACAAGTTAATTTCCGCTGAGAATGTCCGTATAATCGGGCGGTTAGGAGGAATGAAAATGGCGAAACAAAAAATTAGAATCAGATTAAAAGCGTTTGATCACAAGATAATTGATCAATCTGCACAAAGGATTGTTGAAACTGCGAAGAAGACAGGTGCCAATGTATCTGGCCCAATCCCTCTTCCAACAGAAAAAAATGTTTTTACAATTTTAAGATCACCTCACGTCAATAAAGACTCAAGGGAACAGTTTGAAAAAAGAACACACAAAAGATTAATTGACATCCTTGATCCTACACCAAAGACAGTTGATGCATTAATGAGACTAGACTTGCCTTCTGGTGTGGACATCGAGATTAAACTCTAAGATTGGGAGGTGGAGAAGGTGAGAGAAATGATATTAGGTAAAAAAATTGGAATGACACAGGTCTTTGACAGCCAGGGTAAATTAACTCCTGTAACAGTAATTGAAGCTGGACCTTGTGTAGTTATTCAGCAGAAAGATCTGGAGAATGACGGCTACCAGGCTGTACAAGTTGGTTATGGCAGCATTAAAGAACAAAATGTAAACAAACCTAAAAAAGGTCAGTTTGCAAAAGCTGGAGTTGCTCCTCTAAGATATTTGAGAGAAATGAAGGTAGATGACCTTTCCCAGTATCCTCTGGGCCATGAAATAAAAGCCGATGTTTTTCAGGCTGGCGACATGGTAGACATAACTGGCACCAGTAAGGGAAAAGGAATGGCCGGTGTTATTAAAAGGCACAACTTTGGCCGTGGACCAATGACTCATGGTTCCAGACACCATAGAAGCCCAGGTTCAGTAGGACCTCTTGGACCAAGCAAAATCTTTAAAGGCAAGAAAATGCCAGGAAGATTAGGTGGAGACAAGGTAACTATTCAAGGACTTGAAATTGTTCAGGTAGACGCAGCTAAAAACTTAATTCTTGTAAAAGGTTCAGTACCTGGTGCAAGAAAGAATCTTATAACAATTAGAAAAGCAATTAAGTCATAAGGAAAACAGCAGGAAGGAGGATATAAATAAATGCCAAGTGTGAAAGTTTTCAATATAGAAGGGCAAGAAGTTGGACAAATTGAGCTTAACGAAGCAGTTTTTGGGATTGAGCCTAACGAAAGCGTAGTCCATGAAGCAGTAGTAATGCAGCTTGCCAGTATGAGAAGAGGTACATCCTCTACAAAAGTAAGAGGAGAAGTCAGAGGGGGCGGCCGCAAGCCCTGGAGACAAAAAGGAACTGGCAGAGCCAGAGCCGGCAGCAGCAGATCTCCAATTTGGCGCGGTGGTGCAATAACTTTTGGTCCAAAGCCAAGAGATTACTCCTACAATATTCCTAAGAAAAAAAGAAGGCTTGCTCTTAAATCTGTCCTTAGCGACAAGGTAGCAAATGAGCAATTTACAGTTCTTGATAATCTGGAAATGGAAGCACCAAAAACTAAAGAAATTATCAGAATTCTTGCAGCTCTTAACAATCAAGGCAAGGCTTTGGTTGTAACAGCTGAAGATAACTACAACGTAGGCAAGTCAGTGAGCAATATCCCTGGAGTTACCTACACAACATCAGCTGGACTGAATGTTTATGATGTTATCAGACATGATAGATTAATAATCACTCAGGATGCAGTTGCCAGAGCAGAGGAGGTGCTTTCTAAGTGAAGACTTCATATGACATTTTGATTAAACCAATCATTACTGAGAAAACAGTTGGTCTGATGGAAGAAGGAAAATACACTTTTAAAGTCGCCAAAGATGCCAACAAATATGAAATTAAAAAAGCAGTACAAAATATTTTCAAGGTTGATGTAAGAAACGTATCCACCATGAACATAAAAGGCAAGACAAAAAGAATGGGAAAATATGAAGGAAAAACATCAAGCTGGAAAAAAGCTATTGTAACTCTTAAAGAAGGCCAGCAAATCGAAGTATTCGAAGGAATGTAAGAGTGAATTTTGATTAGGAGGTAAGGTCCATGTCTATAAAAAGTTTTAAACCTACATCTCCTGCTAGAAGACATATGACAATATTGTCATTTAAGGAGCTAACTACTGACCAACCAGAAAAGACGTTGCTGGTTCCTTTAAAGAAAAGCGCAGGAAGAAATTCAAGGGGTAAAATTACAGTACGTCACCGTGGTGGCGGACATAAAAGAAAATACAGATTAATAGATTTCAAAAGAAATAAAGATACTATTCCAGGCAAGGTAAGCACTATTGAGTACGATCCAAACAGATCCTCAAACATTGCACTTATTACTTATCTGGATGGGGAAAAGAGATATATTATCGCTCCAAATGGTTTAAAGGTTGGCGATGTTATTTACTCAGGCCCTGATGCAGACATCAAGGTTGGTAACGCTTTACCAATCAGAAACATACCAGTTGGTACCATCATCCACAACGTGGAGATGAAACCAGGTAAAGGTGGCCAATTAGCAAGATCAGCTGGTAACAGCATTCAGCTTATGGCAAAAGAAGGCAATTATGCTCAAATCAGAATGCCTTCCGGAGAAGTAAGAATGGTTCATATCAATTGTCGTGCAACAATCGGTCAGGTTGGTAACCAGGCTCATGAAAACATCACAATTGGTAAAGCAGGAAAAACCCGCTGGCTTGGATTTAGACCAACAGTTCGTGGTTCAGTAATGAACCCTAACGATCACCCACACGGTGGTGGTGAAGGCCGTGCTCCTATCGGACGTAAGGCTCCTGTATCACCTTGGGGTAAAATTGCAGTTGGTGGCAAGACTCGTAAGAAAAACAAAGACAGCGATAAATTTATAGTTAAGAAGAGAAAATAGTCTTAGAAGGGAGGAAATAACTTAATGAGCAGATCAGTAAAGAAGGGGCCTTTTGTTGAAGAACGTCTTTACAAAAGAATCCAGAAAATGAATGAAAACAATGAAAAGAAACTGATTAAAACTTGGTCAAGAAGCTCAACAATCTTTCCAGAGTTCATAGGACATACTGTTGCCGTTCATGATGGCAGAAAACATGTACCTGTATATATAACAGAGGATATGGTAGGGCATAAACTGGGAGAGTTCTCTCCTACAAGAACATACAAAGGTCACACAGACTCAGAGAGATCTTCAGGCTTAAGATAAGGCTAGGTTGACCTGAAGAGAAAGAGAGAGGAGGTTCTTTGCAAGATGGAAGCAAAAGCAGTTGCGAAACACATGAGAATTTCGCCAACAAAAGTTCAGCAAGTGATGAATATCATCAGAGGAAAAGATGTGCAGGAAGCATCAGCAACTTTAAAATTCGCCCCTAAAAAAGCAGCTTTCTTAGTGGGAAAAGTTTTAGATTCAGCTGTTGCCAATGCTGGAAATAATTATGACATGGATACAGACAACCTCTATGTAAAGGCTTGTTACGTAGACCAGGGTCCAACAATGAAAAGACAAAGACCAAGAGCCCAGGGAAGGGCGGATCTTATTCGTAAAAGAACAAGCCACATTACAGTGGTTGTAGCTGAGAAGAAGGAGGGATAATTAAGTGGGTCAAAAGGTTAGTCCTAAAGGTCTGAGAGTTGGTATTATAAGAGACTGGGACGCAAGATGGTACGCTGATAAATTGTATGTAGAGCTTCTGCAAGAAGACTTAAAAATCAGAGAGTACATTAAAACTAAGTTGTTCACAGCTGGTATTTCAAACATCATCATTGAAAGAGCTGCAAATACCAGAATTAAAATAACCATCTTCACTGCAAAACCAGGAATAGTAATAGGCAGAAATGGCTCAGAAATTGAAGCTTTAAAAGAAGAGCTAAAGAAGATGACAAACAAAGAAGTTAATATCAATATACAGGAAGTAAAAAGACCGGAAAAAGATTCACAGCTTGTAGCTGAAGCGGTTGCCGCCCAGCTTGAAAAGAGAGTTGCCTTCAGAAGAGCAATCAAACAAGCTATTGGCAGAGCTCGCAAGAGTGGAGCCCAAGGTATCAAAATTGCTGTTTCAGGTAGACTTGGAGGAGCAGAAATCGCAAGAACAGAGTGGATGAGTGAGGGTAAAGTTCCTCTTCACACACTAAGAGCAGATATAGATTATGCGTTTGCGGAGGCAGATACTACTTACGGTAAACTTGGAGTAAAAGTTTGGATTTACAATGGTGAAATCCTGCCAGCGGCAAAAAAAGCTCCACAACCTGTTAAAGAGGAGGAATAAACCATGTTAATGCCTAAAAGAGTAAAATGGCGCAGACCCCACAGACCAAAAATGTCGGGAAACGCTAATAAAGGTAATACCATTTCATATGGTGAATATGGATTGCAATCTCTAGAAGCATCCTGGATCACCAGCAGACAAATAGAAGCAGCACGTATTGCGATGACTCGTTATATCAAACGTGGTGGTAAAGTCTGGATAAAAATATTCCCTCACAAACCAATCACTGCAAAGCCTGCTGAAACCAGAATGGGTTCAGGTAAAGGTTCACCAGAATACTGGGTAGCAGTAGTTAAACCAGGACGCATCCTGTTTGAAATGTCTGGCGTTACTGAAGAAGTGGCCAGAGAAGCTTTCAGACTTGCTATGCATAAGCTTCCTGTAAAATGCAAGTTTGTGAAAAAGGAAGAAATTGGTGGTGAAGAATAATGAAAGCAAAAGAATTGAGAGATTTAACATCAGAAGAACTTAATGCTAAAGTTCTCAACCTAAAAGAAGAATTGTTTAATCTGCGCTTTCAAATGGCCACTGGCCAACTGGACAACCCAATGAGAATTAAATCAGTAAAAAAAGATATAGCAAAATCAAAGACTGTTCTCAGGGAACGCGAGTTAAACATTGAGAGGCCCAGAGTTTAATGAAGGGGGTAAATGAATTGGAAAGAGCTGCACGTAAGGTTCGTATTGGAAAAGTCGTTAGTGACAAGATGGATAAAACAATTACAGTTGCCATTGAAGATCATGTAAGACATCCACTATACAATAAATATAAAGTAGTAACTACAAAATATAAAGCTCATGACGAGAATAACGAATGCAAGATTGGCGATAAGGTTAAAATTATGGAAACCCGCCCTCTTAGCAAAGACAAAAGATGGAGATTGATCGAAATAGTAGAGAAAGCGCCTATCATCTAAAATAGGTAACCTGCTTTCGAAGGGAGGTTTTCGAAAGATGATTCAGCAAGAATCAAGAGTTAAAGTTGGCGACAACTCTGGAGCAAAAGAATTGCTTTGTATCAGAGTGTTGGGCGGCACAAGACGCAGATACGCTGGAGTTGGTGATGTTATTGTTTGCTCAGTCAAAGAAGCAGCACCAGGCGGCGTAGTAAAAAAAGGTGACATTGTAAAAGCAGTTATCGTAAGAACAAAACGTCCAGTGAGAAGAAAAGATGGTTCTTACATCAAGTTTAATGAAAATGCTGCAGTAATAATAAAAGATGATCGCAGTCCAAGAGGTACACGTATATTCGGGCCAGTAGCCAGAGAATTACGTGACAAAGATTTTATGAAAATTATATCTTTGGCTCCTGAAGTGCTGTAACAAAAGCCCTGGAGGTGAAATAAATGGCAAAGCTTCATGTCAAAAAAGGCGATTCAGTAGTAATAACTGCTGGAAAAGATAAAGGTAAAAAAGGTAATGTTCTTTCAGCAATGCCCAAAGAAGGCAAGATAATTGTTGAAGGCGTTAACATAATCAAAAGACACTCAAAGCCCAACCAGGCGAACCCACAAGGTGGTATTATCGAAAGAGAATCTGCAATACATTCTTCGAATGCGATGCCTTTCTGCAGTAAGTGTGGAAAAGGTGTAAGAATTGCAAAAAAGATTCTTGAAGATGGTAAAAAAGTAAGAACCTGTGTTAAATGTGGCGAAGTATTCGATAAATAATAAAAAGGGAAAGGAGGCTTATAGAGTTGGCCAGATTAAAGGAAAAATATGATAGCGAACTAATTCCCTTGCTTCAGGAAAAGTTTTCATATGAAAGTGTTATGGAAGTTCCAAAGTTTGAAAAAGTTGTAATAAATATTGGCCTTGGCGAAGCAGTAGCTAACCCTAAAGTATTGGATGGTGCAGTTGAAGACTTAATGCTGATTGCAGGTCAAAAACCTGTAATTACTAAGGCAAAAAAATCAATAGCAACATACAAGCTTAGAGACGGGATGCCTATTGGTGCTAAAGTAACTCTTCGCGGAGACAGAATGTATGAATTTATAGATAAGCTTGTTAATATTGTTCTTCCAAGAGTACGTGATTTCAGAGGTGTATCACCTAAATCATTTGATGGCAGAGGAAACTACAGCCTTGGTTTAAGAGAACAAATAATTTTCCCGGAAATTGATTATGAAAAAGTAGATAAAGTACGCGGATTAGAAGTAGTTTTTGTTACTACAGCAAAAACTGATGAAGAAGGAAGAGAATTATTGAGATTAAGTGGAATGCCATTTAGTAAAAACTAGATCTCTTTAATTAGAAGGAGGTAAGATAGTGGCTAAAGTTTCAATGAGAGTCCGCAGGGCTCCTAAGTATAAAGTGCAGGAAGTTAACAGATGTAAAGTTTGTGGCAGACCGCGGGCTTACATGCGCAAATTTGGAATATGCCGTGTTTGCTTTAGAGAACTTGCTTATAAAGGGCAACTACCTGGAGTTAAGAAAGCCAGCTGGTAAACCTCAGGCGATGGAAGGAGGTAAATTATAATATGGTTATGACAGATCCAATTGCAGATTTTCTGACCAGAATCAGAAATGCTAATATGATTAAACACGAAACTGTTGAGATCCCTGCTTCAAAGGTTAAAATCAACCTTGCAGAGATTCTTAAATCAGAGGGTTTTATAAAGAATTACGAAGTTATTGAAGACAGCAAGCAGGGTATAATCAGAATTTTCATGAAGTACGGTGCTAACGATCAAAAGGTTATCAGCGGACTTAAGAGAATAAGCAAACCAAGCTTAAGAGTCTACTGCAAAAAAGACGAAGTGCCACGGGTTTTAGGTGGTCTTGGAATCGCAGTTATTTCTACTTCACAAGGTATAGTTACTGACAAATTTGCACGTAACAATGGCCTTGGCGGCGAAGTAATCTGCTATGTATGGTAATTAAAATCGGGAGGTAATAAGATGTCCAGAATTGGTAAACTTCCTGTCAATATTCCAAGTGGTGTTGAGATTAACATAAAGGAAGACAATCTTGTAGAAGTTAAGGGCCCTAAGGGAACTTTGACCAGACAACTGTCCCCGGAGATGGAAATTCTCCTTGAGGGTAATGAAGTTAACATCAAACGTCCAAGTGATGAAAAAAACCACAGAGCCTTGCATGGTTTGACAAGAACCCTGCTTAACAATATGGTTGTTGGCGTTTCAGAAGGATACGAAAAAACACTAAAAATGGTTGGTGTTGGTTACAGGGCTGCTTTACAAGGACAAAAACTTGTTCTTTCTGCAGGCTATTCACACCCAGTTGAGATGGAAGCATATGAAAACACAGAAATCGAAGTTCCATCACAAGATACCATTATTATCAGAGGAATTGACAAGGAAAAAGTTGGAAGCCTGGCTGCCAACATAAGAGCAGTTAGAGAGCCTGAACCATATAAAGGTAAGGGTATCAGATACACAACAGAAACTGTTAAAATCAGACCAGGTAAAACGTCTGGTAAGTAGTAAGGCATAAAGGAAAGGGGTGACTTTAATGATAAAGAAAACACCTAGAAAGAAAATCCGCGCAAAAAAACATGCAAGAATCAGACATACATTAAAGGGTACAAGTGAAAGACCACGTCTGGTAGTCTACAGAAGTCTCAATCAGATTTATGGACAGATTATTGATGACACACAAGGGATCACACTTGTAGCTGCTTCATCTCAAAAAATAGATTCTGGCAGCAATATTGAAGGCGCAAAAATTGTAGGAGCAGATATCGCAAAAAAAGCTCTTGATAAAGGAATAACAAAAGTAGTATTTGACCGCGGCGGTTTAATATATCACGGCAGAGTGAAAGCTTTTGCTGAAGGTGCAAGAGAAGCTGGTCTTGAGTTTTAATTTTTTGGTGAAGGAGGGAAAAACATTTGGCTAGAAATATGGAAAGACAAAGAGGTGCAGAAAAACAACAAGAGTTTCAAGAGAGAGTTGTTTTTATAAACCGTGTTGCAAAGGTTGTTAAAGGTGGACGTCGTTTTAACTTCTCAGCTTTAGTGGTTGTTGGTAACCAAAAAGGCAAAGTTGGAGTTGGAATGGGTAAAGCTACAGAAGTTCCCGAAGCAATCAGAAAAGCAGTAGAAAATGCAAAAAAGAATGTAATTGAAGTTCCAATGACCAATACAACTATTCCTCACCAGGTAATTGGGCAGTTTGGCGCAGCCAGAGTTATGCTTAAACCTGCAGCTCCTGGTACTGGTGTTATCGCCGGCGGAGCAGCCAGAGCGGTTGTTGAGTTATGCGGAATTAAAGATATCCTGACTAAATCCTTGGGTTCAAGTAACAGTCTTAATATCGTAAAGGCTACTATTCAAGGCTTAGAGTCATTAAAAAGGGTTGAGGATGTAGCAGCCCTAAGAGGAAAAACTGTAGAAGAAATTCTTTCATAGGAGGCAAGACAATGGGAAAAATTAAAATTACTTTAGTTAAAAGCACGATTGGACGTAATCCAAATCAAGCAACAACTGCCCAAACTCTTGGCCTGACTAAATTAAACAGATCAGTTGTAAAAGACGATACAGAAGCCATCAGAGGCATGGTTGAGACAATTAGTCATTTAGTTAAAGTAGAAGAAGTTTAGGCAAAAAAGATAGGAGGTGTTCTCTGTGAAGCTCCATGATTTAAAACCAGCAGAGGGTTCTAAAAAAGAAAGAACACGTAAAGGCAGAGGTATTGGTTCTGGCCTGGGTAAAACAGCTGGCAAAGGCCACAAGGGACAAAAAGCCCGCTCAGGCGGAGTAAAAGGTCCATACTTTGAAGGTGGACAAACTCCCCTGCAAAGAAGACTTCCCAAACGTGGTTTTTCAAACGCCAGATTTAAAAAAGTTTATGCAGTTGTAAACTTAGATATAATTGAAGAAAAATTCAATGCAAACGATCTTGTAAGCCCTGAAACTCTTAAAGAGGCAGGCATTGTAAAACAAATGAAAGATGGCGTAAAGATTCTTTCAAATGGCGAAGTTACAAAAGCATTAGAAGTAAAAGTTCATGCGATCAGCGAGGCAGCTAAGGCAAAGATTGAGCAGGCTGGCGGCAGTGTCGAGGTGATTAATTAACTATGGTTGATGCATTAAAAAGTGTTTTTAAGGTAGAAGAACTAAGAAGAAAAGTAATTTTCACATTAATGATGTTACTGGTCTTTAGGATTGGAACCCACATTCCAGTACCTGGAATCAAGCTGGATGTAATTCACGAACTTATCGGTGGTGGCCAACTCCTGGGCTTCTTTGATATCATATCAGGTGGAGCCTTTGCAAACTTTTCAATTTTTGCAATGAGTATAACCCCGTATATTAACGCTTCAATTATCATTCAACTTTTGACAATTGTTGTTCCGGCTTTAGAAAGACTTGCTAAAGAAGGCGTGGAAGGAAGAAAGAAAATTGTTGAATACACTCGTTATTTAACAGTTGTCCTTGGTTTCGTTCAAGGTATAGGTATTTCTTTCGGACTGAAAAGTGCTCTGGTGAATTCTTCCTTCTTAAATATTTTACTGACAGCATTAACATTGACAGCAGGTACTGCATTTTTGATGTGGCTGGGCGAAATGATTACTGAAAAAGGAATTGGGAATGGTATTTCCATAATTATTTTCACTGGTATTGTTTCCAAATTACCAAGCGGTATCTTAACTATGGTTGAGTATTTTAAAACTGGTACTATTGGAGTTATAACTTTGTTAGGCTTTATTATTGTAGCGGCTGTAGTTATTCTTGCAATAATAGGTGTAAACGAAGGTCAAAGAAGAATTCCTGTTCACTATGCAAAAAGGATAGTAGGCAGAAAGGTTTATGGCGGACAAAGTACACATATTCCTATTAAGGTTAACTCCGCTGGGGTTATTCCTGTAATTTTTGCAATGTCTATTATGATGTTCCCTGGAACAATTGCTTCCTGGTTTCCTGGTAATAGCTTTGCAAGAGCCATGGGATCATTCTTTGATTTCAAATCTGTACCATATATGATTTTATATGCGATGCTGATTATGTTCTTCACTTACTTCTATTCAGCAATTACATTTAATCCACAAGATGTTTCAGACAGCATCAAGAAAAATGGTGGTTTTATACCTGGGATCAGACCAGGCAGACCAACGACTGAATATATTACAAAAATTATGAACCGCATCACGCTTGCTGGTGCAATCTTCCTGGCAGGAATTGCAGTACTGCCAAACATCCTGATTGCCCTGACGGCTATTCCCATCTATTTTGGGGGGACTGCCCTCTTGATTGTGGTTGGGGTTGCCCTGGACACAATGAAACAGATCGAAGCAAGCTTACTGATGAGGCACTACGAAGGATTTATGAAATAAGAGCATGTTCCATGTAACATGCAGGGGGAAGGTATTATGAAAATTTTATTGATGGGACCTCCCGGAGCAGGCAAAGGTACACAAGCAGAAAAACTTACTGAAATTCTTCAAGTTCCCCATATTTCCACTGGAGATATGTTTAGGAGCGCTATTAAAGAAGAAACTCAAATGGGCATGCTGGCTAAAAGCTATATGGATAAAGGCGAGCTGGTTCCAGATGAAGTTACAGTAGGCATTGTAAAAGACAGAATAGCAGAAGATGATTGTAAAAAAGGTTTTCTTCTTGATGGGTTTCCCAGAACAGTGGTTCAAGCAGATGCCCTTGAAAAAATATTAGAAGAATTAGGGATAAAATTAGACTCAGTTGTCAACATCGAAGTTCCTTTGGAAGAGCTGATCGGACGCCTTACTGGCAGAAGAATCTGCAAATCCTGTGGCGCTACCTACCACATGCTTTTTAATCCTCCGGCCCAGGAAGGCCTTTGTGATAAGTGTGGTGGACAATTGTACCAGAGAGATGATGACACTGAAGAGACAGCAAAAAACCGTCTTGAGGTTTATGAGAAACAGACAGCCCCCCTTTTAGAATACTATAAAAATACCGGTCTTTTAGTTAATGTAAATGGCAATCAGTCTATGGACGATGTCCTGGCTGAAATTCTGAAAGTATTGGGTAAGTAGAGTTTAAGTGGTGGGATTTATTTGGATCTACTCAAGGAATCCTGATTTTACTCCCTGTTGAAAAAAGGTGATTTTATACCAATGATTAGAGAAATTAAAAAAGGTCAGCTTGTAACTTCCAGAGCAGGTCGTGATAAGAAAACAAATTATGTTGTTTTTGACTGGGATACGGATTATGTTTATGTTGCTGATGGGCAATATAAACGGATCAGCAATCCTAAGAAAAAAAATATTAAACATTTATGGTATTCTGAAAAAACGGATCTGGAATTAGAAGAGAAACTGGTAAAAGGTCTGAAAGTTACTAATAAGGATATTCGCGAAGCATTGGAGAGATTACTTTCAAAAAGTTGAAGTGAAAAAGGAGGTTTTTGAGTATGTCTAAGGAAGTTATTGAGGTAGAAGGTATCGTAGTTGAGCCTCTGCCAAATGCTATGTTCCATGTTGAAATAGATAATGGACATAAAATACTAGCCCACGTTTCTGGAAAAATCAGGATGAATTTTATTAAAATTCTTCCCGGTGATAAAGTTACTGTTGAACTTTCACCATACGATTTAACCAGAGGACGCATTACTTACAGGTATAAATAGAAGGAGGGTTTCAAATGAAGGTAAGAGCTTCAGTTAAACCTATTTGTGAAAAATGCAAAATAATTCGCAGAAAAGGTGTAATTAGAGTAATATGTGAAAATCCCAAGCACAAGCAAAGACAAGGGTAGTTAAAACCTATAGGGGAGGTGCGATAAAAGCATGGCAAGAATTGTCGGTGTAGACTTACCAAGAGATAAGAGAATAGAGGTTGCCTTAACCTATATTTTTGGTATCGGCAGGTCACAAGCAAAAAATATTTTGGAACAAACTAACATAGATAAAGATACAAGAGTTAAGGATCTTACTGAGGACGAAGTTAACCAGTTAAGGGAAATTATCCGTCCAATGACAACAGAGGGCGATCTTAGAAGAGAAGTATCACTTAACATAAAAAGACTTATTGAAATCGGCTGTTACAGAGGTTTGAGGCACAGAAGAGGATTACCTGTTCGTGGTCAGAGAACAAAAACAAATGCCCGTACTCGTAAGGGCAAGGTTAAAGCAGTAGTAGCTAAGAAAAAGAAATAAGGGGTGAGAAAACTTAATGGCAAGTCCAAAGAAGCGTACGCGCGTTAAAAGAAAAGAAAGAAAAAATATTAGTAAGGGTATTGTTCACATCCAGTCAACCTTCAACAACACTGTAGTAACAATAACTGATACCAATGGTAATACTATCTCTTGGGCAAGTTCTGGTGGAGTTGGTTTTAAAGGTTCAAGAAAAAGCACCCCTTTTGCAGCGCAAATGGCTGGTGAACAAGCAGCAAAGGCTGCTATGGAACACGGTTTGAGGGAAGTAGAATGCCTTGTTAAGGGACCAGGATCCGGCCGTGAAGCAGCTATCAGATCACTACAAGCTGCTGGTTTGGAAGTTAACATGATTAAAGATGTTACTCCAATTCCGCACAACGGATGTCGTCCACCAAAACGCAGAAGAGTATAAGTATAGGAGGTGTTGAATTAATAATGGCTAGATATACAGGACCTGTTTGTAGGTTATGCCGCAGAGAAGGTATGAAACTTTTTCTAAAAGGCGATAGATGTTACACAGAAAAATGTGCATTCGAAAAAAGATCTTATGCACCAGGCCAACACGGTCAAAGAAGAAGCAAGCTGTCTGAGTACGGCATGCAGTTAAGAGAAAAACAGAAGGCCCGCAGAATTTATGGTATTGGCGAAGGTCAATTCAGAAAATATTTTGTTGAAGCTGACAGAAGAAAAGGTGTTACTGGTGAAACCTTGCTTGTTCAATTAGAACAAAGATTTGACAACATCGTTTTCAGATCAGGTTTTACTGACACAAGAGCACAAGCCAGACAAATGGTAAGACATAATCATTTTACTGTTAATGGCAGAAAAGCTAATATTCCTTCAATGTTGCTGAAAGCTGGAGATGTTGTTCAGTTAAAAGACAAAAGCAAAAAATCTCCTGTTATTAAAGAGCTTACAGAGAAATTTGCTCAAAGAAATGTTCCTGAATGGATAAGCCAGGATGCAGAAAACCTTTCTGCTAAAATCCTTGAGTTACCAACAAGAGAAAACATTGATGTACCAATCAGTGAACAGTTAATCGTTGAGTTGTACTCCAGATAGTCTCAAGCAAAAAAATAAGACTAGGGGGTTGTAAAATGATAGAAATAGAAAAACCAAGTATTGAACAGATTAGTTCTGATGAAAGTAAAACTTATGGTAAATTTGTGATTGAACCACTTGAGAGAGGTTATGGAACAACCTTAGGCAACTCCCTGAGAAGAATCCTTTTATCCTCTCTGCCAGGTGCAGCAATAACATCTGTTAAAATTGATGGAGTATTACATGAATTCTCCACAATTGATGGTGTGGTTGAGGATGTAACTGACATTGTTTTGAACTTGAAACAGCTTAATTTAGCTCTAAATAGTGAAGAAGCAGTTCAGGTTCGCCTGGAAAAAGAAGGAGAAGGAACTGTTACAGCGGCCGACATAATTGCCGGTCCTGAAATTGAAATCCTGAATCCTGAGCAAAAAATTGCCACTCTTGCTAAAAATGGTAAATTATTCATGGAAATGACTGTGGAAAGAGGCAGAGGCTATGTGCCAGCTGTCAGCAACCAAAAGGAAGATGACTCTATAGGCACAGTACCCATGGATGCCAGTTTTTCTCCAATCAAAAAAGTGAATTTTACTGTTGAAGATACCAGAGTTGGACAGAAAACAGACTATGACAAATTAATTCTTGAAGTTTGGACCAAGGGAAGCATAAGTCCTGCTCATGCACTAAGTTTGTCTGCAAAGGTTCTTTCAGACCACTTGTCACTCTTTATTGATCTTTCTGAAGAGAACAATGACATAGAGACAATGATCGAAAAAGAAGAAGATGCAAAAGACAATGTGCTGGAAATGACAATTGAGGAGTTAGATCTTACAGTAAGATCCCATAATTGCCTGAAGAGGGCTGGAATTGTAACTGTAAACGAACTGACTCACAAGACAGAAGAAGAAATGATGAAGGTTCGTAACCTTGGAACCAAATCTTTAATAGAAATAAAAGATAAATTAGCAAGTTTGGGATTAACTTTAAAATCCTCCGAAGAATAAGAGAATAGCGAGCTTAATATTCTAAGGAAAAGGAGGCGACTTTTAATGAGCTATAGAAAACTTGGCAGAACAAGTGAACATAGAAGAGCTATGTTTAGAAACATGACCACTTCTTTGTTAAGAGAAGGTAAAATAATGACAACTGTACCCAAGGCAAAAGAATTGAAAAGAATAGCTGATAAAATGATTACTCTGGGCAAACGTGGCGACTTACATGCCAGAAGACAAGCCATGGCTTATCTGGTTGACGAGAGCGTAGTCCATACCCTTTTTACTGAGATTGCACCTAAATATGCAGAAAGACAAGGCGGATATACAAGAGTAATTAAGGCGGGTTACCGCAGAGGTGACGCAGCTCCAACAGCTGTAATAGAATTAGTATAAATAAGGGTCAGGATATAGCTCCTGACTTTTATTTATTTAAGGGGAAGTTTTATAATGATTAAAGTTGAAAATTTATATCATTCATATGCCCAGGGCAAAGAAAACGAAGTTCTGGCCCTGGATGGAATTAATCTGGAGATAAATGAGGGTGAATTTATTGTTATTTTAGGCCACAATGGCTGCGGTAAATCCACGCTTGCAAAACATTTTAATTCCCTTCTCTTACCCACAGAGGGAGATGTCTTTGTTGATCAGATGAACACCAGGGACAATTCTTCCCTTTGGGAAATCCGCAAAAAAGTGGGCATGGTTTTTCAAAATCCCGATAACCAGCTGGTGGCAACCACGGTTGAAGAGGATGTTGCCTTTGGTATGGAAAACCTGGGCTTTTCTCCGCAGGTGATGCAAGAGAGAATAAGTGAAGTTCTTGATAAAGTAAAGATGTCAGAATTCAGCGAGAAGCCCCCCCATCTTTTGAGTGGAGGACAAAAACAAAGAATCGCTATCGCAGGTATTATTGCTATGAGACCGGCTTATTTAGTTTTAGATGAACCTACTGCCATGCTTGATCCTGAGGGCCGGAGAGAGGTATTAGATACCATAATCCAGCTAAATAAGGAAGAAGGCTTAACCATCATCCTTATCACCCACTTTATGGAAGAGGCTGTTTTAGCAGACAGGGTTATAGTTATGGAAGAGGGAAAAATTGTCAGCCAGGGTGGCCCCAGAGAGGTTTTTACTCAGGTTGAAAAAATGAAAAAACTAAGACTGGATATACCGCAAGTAACTGAAATTGCTTATGAGCTTAACAAAGTAGACAAAG
>CAZUPR010000024.1:0-3125 GCA_964622305.1 uncultured Eubacteriales bacterium | reverse complement strand
AATGATAAAAAAACAAAAATGAGGGACTTGCGCCGTAAGGTTGGCCTTGTTTTTCAGTATCCTGAACATCAGCTTTTTGAAGAAACTGTAGAAAAAGATGTGGGTTTTGGTCCGGCTAACTTAGAATTTTCTGACAAGGAAATTAAAAAGATTGTTAAAAAGTCCTTGGAAGCTGTCCAGCTGGATTACAAGGAAATAAAGGACAAGTCTCCTTTTAATATAAGTGGCGGGCAAAAAAGAAGAGTAGCTATAGCAGGTATCATAGCAATGAAACCTAAGTATCTGGTTTTGGATGAGCCAACTGCAGGCCTGGATCCTTTGGGCCGGGAAGAGATTTTGGCCCAAATAAAGAGCCTGCACAAGGACTATGGGATGACTGTAATTTTGGTCTCCCACAGTATGGAAGATGTGGCCAGATACGCAAATAAACTGGTGGTTATGCACCAGGGACAAATTGAAATGATGGGAAGCCCTGAAGAAATATTCAGGGAAAGGGATCGTTTGATAGAAATTGGTTTGGCACTTCCAGCAGTAACAGAGTTGCTTTATCAATTATCTAAAAGAGGCCTGGAAGTAAATAAGGAAATTTTCACTCTGGAAGAGGCAGTTAAGGAACTGAAGAAATGCCTGCCAAAGGGGGTTACCGGCCATGCTTAAGGATATAACTATTGGTCAGTACATAGCAGGTAAATCCTATCTGCACAAGATGGATCCCCGGGGTAAAATCTTTGCAGTCTTTATTTTTATGGTGGCCCTTTTCAGTTCCAGGCAGCCTCATGACTATCTGATGGTCTTTGCTTTTAGTATTTTTATTGTTCTCTTATCGGGAATTTCTATAAAGTTTTATTTGAAGGGACTAAGGCCTCTTTTAATAATTATTATTCTTACAACCGTTATGCATTTCTTTTTGACTCCAGGTGAAGAAATCTGGTCCTGGGGCTTTTTGGTTTTAACCAAGGAAGGTATCAGGCAGGGTTTCTTTATGGGTTTAAGGCTGGCCCTCTTAGTTATGGTAACCTCAGTATTAACGCTGACAACAACCCCCATAGCTCTTACAGACGGTATTGAAAGCATTCTTAACCCCTTTAAGAGATTGGGTCTGCCGGCACACGAACTGGCCATGATGATGACCATAGCCCTTAGATTTATACCTACTATGATGGAAGAGACAGAAAAGATTATGAATGCTCAAAAGGCCAGAGGGGCAGATTTTGAAAGTGGCAATTTGATCCGCAGGGCCAAGGCCTTAATTCCTGTTCTGGTTCCGCTTTTTATTTCTTCATTTAGAAGAGCCGATGACCTGGCCGTTGCCATGGAATCAAGATGTTACAGGGGCGGTGAAGGCCGAAGCAGGTTAAGAGCCCTAAGCTGGTCTTATCGTGATTTCCTGGCCTTGGCAGTTCTCTTTCTCTTATTTATTTTGGTGATTGTATGTTAAGAAATATTAAAGCAGTTCTTGAATTTGATGGCAGCCATTATAAGGGCTTTCAAAAACAAACCAAAAAAGGGCCAACTGTTCAGGGAGTTTTAGAACAAGCTATTAATCATACTTTAAAAGAAAAAGTTAAGCTGGCTGGCTGCAGCCGTACTGATGCCGGCGTTCATGCCTGCAACTATACTATAAATTTTAAGACAAAAAATCCTATTCCAGCCCAGAACTTGCTTTATGTGACTAATAAAAAGTTACCAAGCAGCATTTATATAAAAAGTATGGAAGAGGTTGATCCTTTTTTCCATGCTCGTCATCTGGCTCAAAAAAAACATTACATTTACAAGATTTTAACCGGCCCCAGACCCCAGGTTTTTGAACATAATTATAAATATTATTATCCCGGACAATTGGATTTAGAAAAAATGCAGGCGGCCTTAAATGAATTTGTTGGGGAAAAGAACTTCAGGGCTTTCTCTACCAAACAGGCTGATGTTGATGATTTTAACCGGACAGTATATGACATGCACCTGACAGAGGAAGGGCGGGAGATTCATCTGCATTTTACTGGCCGGGGCTTTGTTTATAATATGCTGAGAATTATAAGTTCAACTGTTATTGATGTAGGGGCAGGTAAGAGGGATATTATTCAAATCAGAAAGGCTCTGGAAACGGGAGACAGAAACCTCAGAGCCAAGAAGGCACCGGCTGGTGGCCTTTATTTGCAAGAAGTTTACTATTGACATCGAGCAAGTGATTTACTACAATAAATTGTGGTTTATTGTTAAGCGAGCCCCGTTAACTTGTTTAATAAAAACCCCATCTAGAGGAGGAAATAAATATGCGCACCACCTATATGGCTAAGCCAACTGAAGTGGAAAGAAAATGGTACATTTTCGATGCAGAAGGACAAACTCTTGGTAGATTGTCTTCCGTCATTGCTTCAGTCTTAAGAGGAAAACACAAGCCTACATTCACACCAAACGTTGATTGTGGCGACCATGTAATTGTTATTAATGCAGACAAAATTGAGCTTTCAGGCAATAAGCTTGAGCAAAAAGAATATATCCGTTACAGTGGGTATGTTGGAGGTCTTAGAAGAACAAAGTATAAAGACCTTCTGGAAAAAAGACCAGAACTTGCTATTGAAGTTGCCGTTAAAGGCATGCTTCCTAAGAATCGTTTAGGTGCAAAAATGTTTACAAAATTAAATGTCTACCAGGGTAGCGAGCATCCACACGAAGCTCAAAAACCTGAAGTTTGGCAAGGTTGGGAAGGAGGTAGCAAATAATGGCAGAAAAAGTTCAATTTTATGGAACAGGACGTCGTAAAAAGTCAATTGCAAGAGTAAGACTTTTACCAGGTGATGGTAATATTACTATCAATGGCAGAGAATTGGAAAATTATGTTGATAAAAAGACTCTTGAAATGATCATTAAGCAACCTCTGGTACTTACTGAGACAGAAAATAGATTTAATGTTGTTGCTAAGGTTCATGGCGGCGGCGGAACAGGACAGGCTGGTGCAATCAGAATGGGTATTGCAAGAGCTCTACAAAAAGCAGAACCAGGCCTTAGACCTTCTCTTAAAAGAGCAGGCTACCTGACAAGAGACCCAAGAATGAAAGAACGTAAAAAATACGGTCTTAAAAAAGCGAGAAAGGCTTCACAATTCTCAAAACGTTAATTTTACAAAA
>CAZUPR010000023.1:1535-19441 GCA_964622305.1 uncultured Eubacteriales bacterium | reverse complement strand
CAGGCTAAAAATAAATGAATTAAATCAGGATGCTCTTTTAAAAGCCTGGCAAAATGCAGAAGCTCAGTATGATATTTCCTATCTGGGATACTGGAGCAAGCCTTACTCTATCACGGCTGACGATGGCAAGATTATTACATATACCCTGCCTTTTTTTGACGCAGAACAGAAATTGCGGGGAATTATAGGCACAGAAATCTCCCTGACCTATTTACATCAATATCTTCCGGCAAATGAAATTCAAACAAAAGATTCTTTAGGCTATCTTTTGGCCTATCAGGGGGAGGATGATGCTGGAATTTATCCAATTTTTACAACAGGTGCCCTGCAAAAGAGAATTATTTATGAAGATCAGGATCTTTTACTAAAGGAAGTTGATCCGGAAATAGGTTTCTACCAGTTGACCAATCATAAGGGCTCCGGCACCATTTATGCCAGTTTGCAAAAAATAAAAATGTACTATGAAAATACTCCTTTTTATGATGAAAATTGGTATTTGCTGGCTTTTAAGGAAAAAAACAGTCTCTTTTCCTATGTAAATCAACTTAATAAGACTTTTTCAACGGCCTTTATTATGTCCCTTCTTTTAGCTATAGCTGGCAGTGTTACGGCCAGCCTCTTTACCATCAGGCCTATAAGCAAACTTTCTGCTCAGGTAAGAAATAATGGAGGACGGCAAAAGATAGAACCAGAAAAAACAGGCCTTTATGAAGTTGATGAATTGGCCAGGGCTATGGCGGCATCAAACAACGCTTTACTGGAGTCATCTGCCAAAATGGCCCAGGCTATTGGTCTTTTGGATGAATCAGTTAGCTTCTTTGAATACTCTGAAAATGATGACACCCTATATATTTCCGACCTCTTGCAGGTGGTTTTTGATTTAAGCGATCAGGAAATGAAAGAAATTAGAGGGGATAAAAAACTATTCCTCAAAAAACTGTCCCTTATTTACTCTAATCCTGAGCCTGAAGAAGAGAATGTTTATCAGCTTTCAGATAAAATGTTGCGTCCCCAAATGTTGAAGTGGGTTAAGATAAAGACTCTTAAAAATAAAGATAATATTTTGGGAGTGGCTCAGGATGTTACCGACCAGATTCTGGAGAAAAAAAGAATTAAAGAAGAAAGGGACTTAGATGTTCTCACAGGCCTCTACAACAGAGGTGCTGGAGACAGATTATATAGAAAGTTAATTGAAGAGAGGGGAGACGAGATTAAAGAGGCAGCTTTGGTTATGCTGGATTTGGATGGCCTTAAAGATATTAATGATAATTATGGCCATAATTTTGGCGATTTATATATTAAAGAAGCTGCTAAGAGAATGCAAATGATTGCCAGGGAGGATAAGACTCTTCTCTTTAGAAGATCTGGTGATGAGTTCATCTTTTTCTTTTATGATTTTCCTGATAAGGATGCTATCAGAAAGGAGCTGGCTTTCTTTTTTGATTCTTTGAAAAAGTTCCCTATGGATTTGCCTGATGGAAAAAGAAAAGAAATTACCATTTCAGCAGGCCTTGCTTGGTACGAAAGTCGGAATATTGGGTATGATGAGATTATAAATAAGGCTGATAAAGCTATGTATGAGGCAAAAAGGAATAATAAGGGTGGTCTGATAGAGGCCCGGATTTAGAAAGTTGGTGATTTTTTGCTTTTTCTTGGTTCGATAGAAGAAATAGAAAAGGAAATAGAGGAAAATGAATTTGTTCTGCTTTTTGCGGCAGATTCTGCTTGCACAACCTCAAGAGCTTTGGATAAAAAATTGGAAGATTTCGCTGTAAGAAACCCTCAGGTTAAAGTTATTTTTACCGTTTTGGCAGCCCTTCCACTTTTAGCCTCAAAATATATGATTTTTGTGGCACCGGCCATAATTCTTTTCCAAAATGGCAGGGAGCTTTACAGGGAAGGCAGATTTGTGGAGTTTGACATCTTAGAAAATTATTTAATCAAGGAGTGAAGAGGGGCATGCAGGAAAGAGCAAGTTTAGTAAAATCAAAAAACATAGTTTTTTTAATTACCTTAATTTTAATCCTTCTTTTTACGGGGACTGCTTGTAAGAGAGGCCCGGAGAAGGCGGCTAAACCTTTGGAATTAGTTGCACTTTTACATCAAGATAGTAAAAAGGTGGAAGAAGTTACTGTTTTTACTTGCGATATCAGGATACCTCAAATTAAAGAAACAAATAAAACAGAATATCTTGTTAAGATAAATGATTTTTATATGGACAGATTTAATCAGGTTGTTGAAATTGAATGCAAAGAAGCAGCCAATGAAACCCTTACAATTTATTTGGACTATCTGGAAGGCCTTGAAAATTCAAGCGGGGATTATTCCTTTGGCATAGCCCCCTATTCTATAGATAAAGATTTTCATGTTAACTACAATGATAAGGGTTTTCTTTCCCTCTCTATTATGGAATCTTACTATTGGGGAGGAGCCCATCCTATTTCTTTTATAGACAGTCAGACCTTTGATATAAATGCCGGACAAATGCTAACTTTGGGCAAGCTTTTTAAAACTGATGAGGCTTCAGCCCTTAATCTTGTTTTAAATAAAATTTCTCAGCAAATTATAGAAGCAGGCACAGAAGAACTTTATCTTTTTGATGAGGCACTAGAAATCCTTCATGAGTCTTTTTACGAAGAAGACTTTTTCATCGATGGACAAGATCTGGTTCTTTATTTCCAAAGCTATGCTATAGCTCCCTATTCATCAGGTTTTCCAGAGTTTAGAATTCCTCTTGAGGAGCTCCCATACTTTAACAAATAAAGGAGTTTTTGCCTTGAATAAAAAAATTCGTTTAGGTGACCTTTTAGTTGAAAACAATATTATAAGCCAGGAGCAGCTTATGCAGGCCCTGCAGGAACAAAAAACTTCCAGAAAAAGGTTGGGTATTGTTCTTACTGATATGGGGCTGGTTGAAGAAGATAAGCTAAATGAGTTTCTGGCTAAACAACTTGATATTGAATACCGCTCTCTCTCTGTGTCTGATGTGGACTTTGAGGCTGCCAGGATGATACCTGAGAATATTGCCAAAAGATATTCTGTCATTCCTTTTTCTAAAATTGGCAATTCGCTCTATCTAGCCATGAGTGACCCTTTAGACAGGGTAGCAGTCCAGGATATTCACTATATGACCAACCTGGAAGTAAAGCCAGTCTTGATTTCCGATTCTGAAGTAAAACTGCTCATCGAAAGCGTTTTTCAAAGTGGTGATATTAAAGAAGCTGCCAATGAGTATCTGAGTAATTTAGAGGATCTGTCTGATCTTGAAAGAGGAGCCTTGGATATAAATGCGGCTCCTATTGTTCGTTTAATCAGAAGCCTCTTTGACAATGCAGTTGCCATGAATGCCAGTGATATTCATATCGAGCCGGAAGAAGATAAGATGAGGGTTCGCTACCGGGTTGATGGTATTTTACAGGAAATATTAACCACTGATATTAAACCTCATAATTCTGTAGTAAACAGGATAAAAATATTGTCAGGGATGAATATTTCAGAAAAAAGAGTGCCCCAGGACGGACGTATTCTTCATGACAGTTCCGGTCAGGCAATTGACATGCGGGTTTCTTCAATGCCCACTAATCATGGTGAAAAAATTGTAATCAGACTGCTTAACCGGGCTAACTTTATGGTCTATAAAGAAAAGCTGGGCTTTACAGGCAGAAGTGAAACTCTTTTTGATAAATTTTTAAAAAAACCTTATGGAATTATTATTGTCACAGGCCCAACAGGCAGTGGTAAAACGACCACTCTTTATGCCATGCTTAATGAGCTTAATGACAACAAAAAAAATATAATTACTCTGGAAGATCCTATTGAATATGACATCAGAGGCATTAGCCAGACACAGGTAAACGTTGAAGCTGGCTTGCTTTTTAGCAATGGTCTGCGTTCAATCTTGCGTCAGGACCCTGATATTATTATGGTGGGTGAGGTCAGAGACGGCGAAACTGCAGAAATTTCAACCAGGGCGGCCCTGACCGGCCACTTGGTTTTGACCACCCTGCACACAAATAATGCTGCCGGAACAATACCAAGGCTTGTAGACATGGGTATTGAGCCCTTCTTGCTTTCATCTTCATTACTTGGTGTAATTTCCCAGCGTCTGGTTAGAAAAATCTGCCCCAAATGCAAACAAGCCTACCAGGCCAGCGAGGAAGATAAAAAGACCTTAGGGCTACCCCTGGAAGAAGATTTAACCTTGTACAAGGGTGAGGGTTGTAAGCATTGCATGAATTCGGGCTACAAGGGCAGGACGGGAATTTTTGAGGTGCTTGAAATAACTAAAGAGATTAGAAAATTAATTGATGATAATGCTAACAGTGATGAAATTCAGGCATTGGCTGTAAGTCAGGGTTTTGAAAGCATTTTTGATGATGGCAGGCAAAAGGTTCTGGAGGGAATTACTACAGTAGAAGAATTGATTCGTGCTGCCTACGTAAATTGACAGGAGAGTAAGCTATGGCACTATATAAGTACAGGGCTATGAGCAAGGATGGAAAAATTAATAGTGGCCAGCTGGAAGCATCCAGCACTAAGGATGCCATGCTAATGGTCAGAGGCCAGGGCCTTACTCCTATCGAGATTGTGGAAGACAAGGGACAGGCGGCTTCTTTGGGCTCACTTCCTTTCTTTGGTAAGTTTATGAACAGGAAGAAAAAGGAACTGGGCGCAGACGTGCTGAGCCACTTTTGCCGTCAGTTGTCAGTAATTATGGATTCCGGGATAAGCACCATTAAGGGACTGCAGGTTTTAAAACTTCAGGTACCGGATAAAAATACCAGATCAGAAATCGAAAGAATGATTAATGCTATTGAAAGAGGCTTAACTATTTCAGAGTCGATGGAAGAACCGGCCTCACTTTTTCCGCCTATTCTGGCTGGAATGGTTAAAGCCGGTGAATCAACAGGGAAAATAGACATAGTATTAAGGAGTATGGCTGATTACTACGAAAAGGAAAATATGCTGCAAAAAAAGGTAAAATCAGCAGCTGTTTATCCAATGATTGTTTTGGCTATGGCCCTGGTTTTAGTTATCTTTTTTGTTAACTTCCTTTTGCCTATGGTCATTAATATAGTAGAAACATCAGGTGGTGAACTTTTCTTTCTGACTAAAGCAATAATTGCCATTTCTTTTGCAATAAAGAATTATTTTTATATAATAATTCCCCTTCTATTTTTAGCTTTTATGGGAATTAAAAACTTTTTTTCAAAAGAAAGAGGCAAGAGACTCCTTGACAGGGTTATCTTTAAAATTCCTTTACTTGGTATAGTTAGAAAAAACATTATCAGCCTTAGGTTTGCCATGGCCATGTTTGTCTTTACTATAAGTGGCTTTTCAATCCTTCAAGGTTTGGTTTTATTAAAAAGCATTGTCGGCAGCCCTTTGGCTGAGGACAGTATAGATACAACTATTACCGGCCTGCAGAGGGGTGAGTCTATTAGTGAGAACCTGAGCAGGAACCAGTTTTTTGATGACATACTTATTCAGATGATTTCAATTGGCGAAGAGACGGGTCAGATGCAAAACCTTACAGAGAAGCTGGTTGACTATTATGATAAAGAAGTTGAACTGGGCATCAATAAACTTATTTCTCTGGCAGAACCAATTTTGATGTTGGTAATTGGTGTGATTGTTGGACTCTTAATAGTGTCTGTTGCCTTACCAATGCTCACTATTTTTACAAATATTTAAAGAGACAGGAGTTATCTTATGGGTAAAAATTATATCAGGCTAACGGATTCACAAATCATTATAGCTCTGGAAAATAAGGAAGAAAAATCTTTTTCCCTGCCTCTTACAAGTTCAGATTCTCTGGCTAAAATTATGTCAGAAGAAATGACCGGGATTAAAGAAGTAAACCTTATTTTTTCCCAAAGAGGTATTCTCTACCGGGTGGTAAAGGTTCCTTTTATGCCCATCGACGATTTTGAAAAAATGATGGAATTTGAAAAGGGAGAATACTTATCGGTTGATCCGGAGGAGTATGATATCCGCTACAAAATCCTGGAAAAATATGATGAGAATGGACAATTCTTTTGGGACATCGCCCTGGCTGCTATTAAAAAAGGGGTTCTCACAAGACTTGTAGAGATTCTTGAAAACCTGTCGGTTACTATAAACTTCGTGGATATTATCCCGGTTGTCTATGAAAGGGTTTATTCTCAAATTGATGAGCCTGAACTGATGATTCTTGAGGATGATGGACAATATTCAAGGATTTGCATTCTGAAAAATAAAAAAATCTTTATGCTGGCAGAATTTCCCCTGGATAATAATGAATTATTACAAAATAATTTTTATGATGGTCTCTTAAATGAAATCCGCGGTTATATGGATTACTATTCGTCCCGTAACTTTGGAAAAAATTTGGCTGCCCTTCTTTTGCTTGGTAATTATGACCGGGATGATATAGAGGCTGCTATTTTAGAAAATATTCCTTTGAAAGTTTATCGTCCCTCCACGGCTTCATTTGACTGGAAATATATAGAAGCTCCAGCCAGTGAGAGTCTGAACTTTATACCGGAAGATTATGCCGCCAGAGAAAAGACCAGGAAGCAAAAAAGATTTATGAAATTTGCCATTCCTGCACTTTTGGCTCTTTTGATTTTACCTCTTTGGTTTCTCTTTGCAAGCAATCAGAAGCACAAGGAAGAAGTGGAGGCCTTACAGGCCCAGAATTATAACCTTGAGAATCAGGTTATGATGATGCAGCCTGCTGAAATAGAGATTATGAACATCTATCAGCAATTAGATGCCTTCCATGATTTGATGGATAACTCTTATAAGAGGGTTGCTAATCTGAGAAATATAGAAAGATATATTCCCAGACAGATAATTTATACAAAAGTATCGCTCTTTGCTAAAGATCTTACAGATGAAGAAGAGCAGGCAAATCAGGTAAAAATTTACGAAAAGGTTCCCAAAATGATGCAGCTTGAGGGCAGGACCAAAGATTTAGAGGCTATTAGTAAATTTGTCTATAAGTTAAATGAAGACCCTCTGGTTGAAGCTGTCAGCGTAAGCCATATTGGCTGGCTGCCGGAGCATAAAATGAATTCCTTTTTTATTACAGTTGAAATAAAGGAGGATGGACAATAATGAAGCCCAAAATGAAAAAGTTTTTATTAATTTTAGTAGTAGTAATAGCCTGTGTCTTCTATATTTATTTTGTTCTTTTTGGTTTTCAAAAGACAAAAACAGACTTGCTTAGCCAGAAGGCCAGCTTAATTCAGGAAAACAAGCTTTTAGAACAAGCCATTTCTGACTTAAAAAGCAGTGAAAACCAGCTGGGCCTTTTAAGGGAAGAAGTTGCCCATATTCAGGAAAAATTAAATCACGATCTTTCTGACGGAGCTTTTTTGGTTAACTTGACAGAAAAGGTAAAAAAAGAGGGTCTTATCATGGCCTCTTACACAACCGATCCCATAGAAGATCTTGGAAGTTTTTATGCTCTGCCTGGTAAGGTTACTTTGGTAGGAAATTACCGGGGAGTTATGAATACTCTAAACTACATGGAATTTCAACCCAATATGACACAGATTCAGGATTTGACCATTCGTAAACTTGAAGAAGAAGGAGAACTTGCCCAATATTTTGGCAGTGCAGAAGAGTTGGGACTCTTAACAGAAAGAATCCTGGCAGAAAGAGATCCGGCTACAGTTTTACCCGGTGAAAGCCCCTATGAAGAAATAGAGATAACCCGGGTTCTTGATATTAATCTTACAGAGCTCTTTGATGGCAGGGTTATGGCCGAGTGCGTCTATATTCTATACACAGTTCCTACGCCAGAGGCAAAAATACAGCTGCAAAATATTCAAAATTGGCAAACCGGTAACAGCAACCCCTTTGAGAATTAAAAAGGAGGCTTATTTATGGAGAGAATACTTTCAACAGTAAAGATGGCTATTGAAAATAAGGCGTCAGATATTCACTTAAGTGCTGCTACTCCACCCATTATTCGCCTTAACGGGACTCTGGTCAGAACGGAGTTTGCCCCACTGGACAGTGAAACTATAGGTGAATTTATTGATGAAATTTCTACAAGTCTTTTAAAAAAAGAATATGAGGAAGATGGAGAGGCTGATTTTGCCCATTTGATTTATGACCAGCGTTTCCGGATTAATATTTTTAAGGAGCGGGGCAATCACGCTGTTACTATGAGGCTTATCAATACAGAAGCTCCTGAAATTGACAAGATGGGTATGCCGGAAGTTTTTAAGAGCTTAAGCAGAAAGAAAAATGGACTTATTTTAGTAACAGGGCCAACGGGTTCTGGTAAATCAACCACCATGGCCGCTATAATAAATGAGATAAACAAAAATGAAAACCGTCACATTATTACCCTGGAAGACCCAATTGAGTATATTTTTGAAAATAATAAGAGCTTAATCAAGCAGAGGGAGGTAAAGTCAGACACCAAGACTTTCTCCAATGGAGTCAGAGCCTCTTTAAGACAGGACCCAGACGTAATTTTAGTTGGCGAAATGAGAGACTTTGAAACTATAAGTGCAGCGATAATGGCAGCTGAAACAGGCCACTTGGTTATTTCCACCCTCCACACTCTGGGTGCTACCAAAACCATAGACAGGATTATTGACGTTTTTCCACCACACCAGCAAGGACAAATCCGTTCGCAATTAGGCTCAGTTCTTGAAGGAGTCATTTCACAGTTGCTTTTAAAAAATATCACCAATAATGGTAGAGTGGCTGCCTTTGAAATTATGTTGGCCAATCATGCTGTCAGAAGCCTGATTAGAGAAGGTAAAACCCACCAGCTCCAGAATGTTATCCAAACCAGCAGCAAACTGGGAATGATCACCATGGACATGTATTTGAAAAACTTGGTAACGGCAGGAAAAATCAGGCAAGAAACAGCAGATGAACATATGTCAGAGCTAATAGTTTAACAAAATTTAAAAAAGTTCTTTTTGGGAGGAAAGCAATTTGGAAAAAAACATAAGTGAAATTTTGGTAAGTGAAGAAGAAATAATTAGCAAGGTTAAAGAACTAGGCCAACAAATAACCAGAGACTATGAAGGTAAAGACCTTCTTTGTGTGGCTATCTTAAAAGGATCAGTTCTTTTTGCTTCAGATTTGATCAGAGAAATTAAATTGCCCCTGGAAATAGATTTTATGGCGGTCTCCAGTTATGGTACATCTACAGAATCATCCGGGATAGTAAGAATTTTAAAGGACTTAGATGAATCTGCAGAAGGTAAGAATGTTCTGATAATAGAAGATATTGTTGACTCAGGGTTAACCTTGCAATATCTCTTGAAAAGTTTTGTTAACCGTGGCGCAAAGAGCGTAAAAGTTTGTACCTTCCTGGATAAAAAGGAACGCAGAACTGTAAATATTGTCCCTGATTACGTAGGTTATGTAATACCTGATAAGTTTGCTGTTGGCTATGGCCTGGATTTTGCCGGTAAATATAGGAATCTGAAATACGTTGGAGTTTATAGTGAATAAAAGTTAAACATTTGATAAATAATCTTAAAGCCGGGTATTAACCGGCTTTTTTTGTTATAATAGAGTGAAAGACCTTAATTAAAGGAGTCATTTATGGGAGTAGCTAAGCAGATATCAAGAGTTAAAGAACTTGCAGAAGCTAAGGAAAAAAATAAGGATGAGATTTATCGTCTGGAAAAAGGCCTTGTCGAGCATATTCTTCTCATGGATGAAATAGTCGACAGCATTCCCGAGGCAATTGGGGTAATCAGGCCAGATTCTTCCATTGCTTTTTTCAATAAGGCGGGCTATGAACTTTTTGGTAAGAGCCGGGAAGAAATGAGAGGGTTGAACTTTTTTGAGCTTTTTCAGGAGACAGGTCAGGTTGACGCTTCTATAATTGACCAGCTTCTTGAAGAAAAAAAAGAAAAAACCAGCCAGATTTTTTCACAAGCCCTGAATAAGCATCTGGAGTTTTACTTTAAGCCTATCTTAGATTCAGAGTCTAAGCTTGCTTTAATAATTATAAAAATCAGAGATATAAGTCAGCAAAAGAGCTTTGAAGAGCATTTACAGACTCAGGAAAAAACCTATCGCAGACTTTTTGAATTGTCACCCTATGGGGTTCTTGTGGTTCAAAAAGGTAAGGTTATCATGCATAATTCTGAAATTATTAAACTTTTAGGCTATCGCCAAGAGGAATTAAAGAATTTATCTTTGAAATCAATAGTGGATAAAGATTATAATCAGAGGGCTGATAAGGCTATCAGAAGCCTGCAAAATGGAAGACTCTTAAAAGTAGAAACTGAGATAGTTTTACAGAAAAAGGATAAGAAAAAAATTTATACTAACATTACGGCCAATAGATTAGACTTTTTAGGTAATGACGTTATTCAGCTTACGGTAAGAGATATAAGTCTTATAAGGGCTGAGATGGATAAGGCTTCTAAGATACAGAAGGTCAGGATGGAAAAATATCCAGTAGATTTAGAAAAGATTAATTTTCAGACTGTCTATCTGCCTAAACAGGTTGTTTCCGGTGACTTCTTTCACATCTTCCGTACAGGTAAAGATGAGATGGTTGGTTTCCTGGGTGATTCCAATGGCAGTGGTGTATCGGCGGCCCTCTTAAATTCGGCAGTCAAGGTTATAATTAACTATGTTATTACCAAAACGACTGATCCAGAGACCTTCCTTAATATGATTCATGAAGAGTTTCATAGTCTTTTTGAGGAGGAATTTGTTGCTGCTATTTGTTTTAAAATAGATTTTAAGGAAGAAAAAATTACTATAACCAGCGCTGGTATTAATGAATATATTATAGAAAGAAAGGGCAGTCCCACTCAAAGCATTTTAAAGGGGCCGCCAATTGGGGGTAAACTGCCAGATTTAGCCTTTGACACAATAGTCCATGATTTCAAACCTGGCGACAGGATATATCTCTTTACCGATGGTTTTGATAAAAAAATTCAGGATAAAATTTTTGCCGATAAGGTTTTTAAGCTGGACATGGAGGATCAAAAAGAATATATTAAGAACTACTTTGCCAGACCCGATAATATAAGTGATGACGTTTTATGGGTTGGAATAGAGAGTTTAGCTTGAATCTAGTATAATGAAGTAAGGATTAAGAAGGAGTGAGGAGAAAATGAAAAAGAAAATAGGAATTTTCCTTTTGTTAACAGTTTTACTTTTGTCCTTGTCAGCATGTGGACAAAAGGGAGATAAAGAAATAGAACTTTCCAGGCTTTTAGCCTTTGAGGAGGGTAACTACTGGAAATATAATGGCTATGGCAATGAGTTTGCGGGCCTTGAAAGAAAAGTTTTATACAAAGAGGGGCAGAGAGTACAGCTGATGGAAAGCAATCCCGGCACAACCATGGGAGTTGTTTATGAGTTGGATGATCAAAAGGCAACAGTTGTTTACAGCCAGGAAGATTTTTATGAAGAATCAGTAAGCCTTTTGGATGCAGAAGCCAACAGGGATCAAACCATTCTGCAGGCGCCCATTAAGGAAAAACAAAGCTGGGAAACTAACGGCATTAAGTACACAGTTCTTTCACTTACAGAAGCAGTGGATACAGACGCCGGTATTTTTGAGAACTGTGTTTCCATAAAAGTTGAATATGCATCAGATTCAGACTACCTGATGATTTACTATAAACCAGATTTGGGTATGGTTAAGCAAGAGTATATAGGTGGAGAATCTGAGGATGAGAAGTTTGTTATAACCAGTCTTTTGGCTGAGTACCAGGTAAAGGGCTTTAACTAGGAGGAAGAAATAGCGTGCCAAAGAAATTTAATCCAATATGGATACCATTTTTGACTTTCTGGCTCCCAGCCTTGATTGCCAGGCAGCCAATAGCAAATGAAAATTTAAAGACAGGCCTGATTTGGGCAATAATAATAGCTCAGGTGTATTTCCTTTACAAAGGAATTAACTACTTGAAGTATCAAAGAAGATGAAATTAAAGTCTCTGACAGGAGGTGTTTCTTGTGAAATTCAGGCGTATTAATGACAATAAGATACAGGTTATAATCAGCAAAGATGATTTGGCCGATAAGAACGTTCAAAAGTGGGATCTTATGCCAAACAGCCACAATGCCCAGGAGCTTTTTCAGGACATGTTGGACCAGGCTTATGAGGAGTGCGGTTTTGAAGTAGGACCAGAAACTCAGCTCATGGTAGAGGCTTACCCAATGACAACAGATAGTTTAATTGTAACTCTTACTAAAGTTAACAAACTGGACAAATCATTTTTCCAGCCATTCCTGGATGAGGACATCTTCGATGATTATGATGAGTTCGAGGAGTTCGTTGATATTGAAAGCGAGGAACTAATTTATGAGTTCTCGGATCTGGAAAATATTTTTGAGCTTGCTTCTCAACTGAATCCTCTTTATTTTGGCAGAAGTGACTTGTACAAGTTTCAGGATAATTTTTATTTGGTATTTAAGGATCCGGAAAAACTTTTGGAAAGCAGCATAGGAACTATTGGCGAGTATGGTAGTTTGGCCAGATTCCACTATTGTCTGCTGAAGGAAAGAGGTCAGGAAATGATTGGGGACCAGGCTTTAAAGAAACTAGCTCTGGTGGAAGAAGCCTAAAATGAAAAAAAAAGGCCCTGATCATAAAAGAATTATTGAGCTTCTTAGAGAGACTTATCCAAATGCTGGTCCGGGGCTTGATTTTGAAAACCCCTACCAGCTTCTGATTGCCACAATTTTGTCGGCCCAGACGACTGATGTCAGGGTAAATATTGTGACTAAAGATCTTTTTAAAAAATATCCTTCGCCCCTGGAGCTGTCCAGGACCAGTCAAAAGGAAATCGAAGAAGAAATCAAAACTATTGGTTTATATAGAAACAAGGCCAAACATCTTTTAGCCACTGCTGCTATCCTGTCTGAAAAATATCAGGGACAGGTACCAGCAAGCAGAGAAGAACTTATGGAGCTTCCTGGAGTTGGCCGTAAAACCGCAAATGTCGTTGTAAGTAATGCCTTCGGCCAGCCAGCTATTGCTGTGGATACCCATGTTTTTAGGGTTTCCCGCAGGCTATGTTTGGCATCAGCCTCAAGTGTTGATGGAGTAGAAGAGGATTTAATGGAGATTATAGCAAAGGAAGACTGGACTGATGCCCATCACTGGTTGATTTGGCATGGCCGCACTCTTTGTAAGGCTCAGAATCCCCTGTGTCTGGAATGTCCTTTAGCTGATGAGTGCTGCTATTGGCAAAGTTCTCAGCAAATATCTGATTAAAATCGCCCCAGAGCTGGTTCAAGATAACAGTCATTATCTTGTCCTTGGCTTTGGGGTTTTTTGCTGTCATTTGGGCTAAGATTTCCTTAATTTCCTGCCTCTTACTTTTACCATCAAAAGGGCATGCTTTTTTGACAGTTGGGAAATTATATTTTTTAACTAAATGAGTTATATCTTTTTCATAGACAAAGATAAGAGGGCGGATAATGGTAATATCCATTCTGTCCAGCCAGGACTTAGGAGAAAAGGAGTGGATTCTTCCTTCATAAGTAAGGCTCATTAAAAAAGTTTCTACACAATCATCCATATGATGGCCCAGGGCGAGTTTATTGCAGCCTTCTTTTTTTGCATAAGTGTTGAGGGCTCCCCTTCTCATTTTGGCACAGAGGGAGCAGGGCCTTTTTTCCTCTCTGATATCAAAAACAACTTGTCCAATATCACTCTTTACATAGTGAAAAGGAATATCAAGTTTCTCAGAAAAAGCCTTGATTTCTTCATAATCTATCTGCCAGCCCATGTCTAAAAAAACAGAAATTAATTCAAAATTTATGGGCCATATTTTTTTAATCGTGTATAATGAGTATAATAATATCATGCTGTCTTTGCCACCAGAAAGACCAATGGCTATCTTATCTCCCTCTTCAATGAGCTGGAAACTTTTGATTGCCCTTTTAACCTTGTTTATAAGTGGGTGGCGCATTTCTTTTATAATAATTTTTCTCACCTCAGGGTGATTATATAGGAGGTTTTTATTAATGGCAATAATTCTTGACGGTAAGGCTTTGGCGGAAAAAATCAGGAAAGAAATAAGGCTTGAAAGTGATAAGATTTTTACAGAAAAAAATATCCGGCCTGGGCTGGCAGTGATTATTGCTGGCGATGATCCTGCCTCAGCAATTTACGTTCGCAATAAAGAAAGAGCAGCTTTGGAGGTTGGCTTTCACTCTCAGGTAGAAAGATATCCTGCTGATGTCAGCCAGGAAGAACTTTTGGCTGCAATTGACAGGCTAAACAAGGATGAGAAAATTCATGGCATGATTGTGCAACTGCCTTTACCAAAGCATCTTAATGAAAAAGAATTATTAAATGCTATTAATCCGGCAAAAGATGCCGACGGCCTTCATCCCCTGAACCTTGGTCTTTTAGCGGCCGGGGACAAATCTTTGGTTTCTTGTACTCCAAAGGGCTGCATGAGACTGATAGAAGAAACTGGCATAGATATAAGCGGAAAGAAAGCGGTTGTTGTAGGTCGCAGCAATATGGTGGGTAAGCCAGTGGCACTTTTGCTGCTGCAGGCAAATGCAACCGTTACCATCTGCCATTCCAGAACAAAAGATTTAAAGGAAGAGCTAAAGGATGCCGATATTGTGGTGGCTGCTGTTGGAATTCCTGCACTCCTTACTGGTCAGATGATTAAGGAAGGTGCTATTGTCATTGATGTTGGTATAAACCGCCTGGATGACGGATCTCTTTGTGGAGATATAGATTTTGCATCGGTTGCAGAAAAAGCTTCCTATGTGACACCAGTTCCGGGTGGTGTTGGCCCCATGACCATAGCCATGCTTTTAAGCAATACATTGGAGGCTTTTAAAAATGGATATTAAAAAACAAGACTCTATCATATTAGAAAAACTGGAAAAACTTGAGCAGGCTACCATCTCCATTCAAGAAGCAGATAAGGATGAGCTAAAGGATAATCTCTATAAGACCCTTTTGGAAAAGTCTGCCGATAACATCAGAACATCCAGGAGAAGTATAGAGGATTTAAGCCTGCCTTGCAGAATGATGCTGGAACACTTTACTTATTTTATGGGTGACTATAACCATTCAATGGGCTTTAAGTTGGGGCAGCTTCTGGAAGGAAGGGCTGTTCTGATTGATTTTGTAGTCCAGGAATGGGGTAATATTATCCTCAACCTGGGTAATTTAACCCTCAGATGGAGGGATGAAGACTACCGTTATCTTTTTTATCCGGATAAGGTAATGTTGAAATCTAAAAATAGAAGTAACCCTGATATTCATTTATCTTTTAGCTTTAGCTTTAAATATACGCAAGTTCATCGCAGATATGGTGAGATTAAGGATCACCCTCAGGTAGAGTATTGGCATGAGGAGTTAGAAGGATAGGCTTAAAAACAGAAAGAACAAACTCAGGGGGTATTTATTTTGGCGGGTTTAAGAGTTTTAATCATCTTTCTCGTAATGGTTTTCCTATTGCAAAGAAAAATGAACGTTGGTTATGTTATGGTTATTGGATCTTTGCTTTTTGGTATCTTTTACATGCTCAGCCCTCTTTTGATTTTAGACACCGCCCTCCAATCCCTTCTGCAAAAAACCACAATAGAATTAATGCTGGTTTTAATTCTCATTACGGCTCTGGAACATGTCCTCAGAGTAAGTGAACTCATGCCAAAAATGATCAGGGGTTTGCGAGGCCTTATTTCCGACTCAAGAATTGTTATGGCATTTTTGCCAGCCCTTTTGGGTCTTTTACCTTCACCAGGAGGTGCCAGGTTTTCTGCTCCCATGGTGGGCGAGGTGGCCAAACAGATAGATTCTATGAGCCCCGAGGAAAAAAGTGTGGTTAACTACTGGTTCAGACATATTTGGGAATATATTTTTCCCTTATACCCCGGCCTGATTTTAGCTACAGCTTATATAGAAAAAGGTTTTGGAGATGTTTTCAAACATAACTTTCCCTTTACTTTAGTGGCAACCGTCGTGGGCTTTTTTTACTGCTTCCGTAACCTGGAAGAAAAAGAGCTAAAAACCCTCTATACTGGTCCCAGGGACAGCCTGTGGAAAAATTTTTTAAGCGGACTTTTCCCAGTCCTTTTGGTAATTATTTTAACCCTCTTTTTGAATATAAATATTGTCCTTTCTCTATCTATAGTTGTAAGTATGGTAATAGTCTGGAAGAGGATTCCTAATAAGGAAATAATAAATCTTTTTAAAAATGCCCTTTCGCCCAATCTGATTATTCTGGTCTTTGGGGTAATGTTTTTTAGAAATATGATGGAAACAAGCGGCGGTTTTGCAGAAGTAATTAATCTTATTGAAAGTTCCGGTATAGCTACCTGGTTTGTAGTGGCTGCTATTCCTTTTGCTACAGGCATTTTAACTGGAATGGTTTTACCTATGGTCTCTATAAGTTTTCCTATTGTTATTGGTTTTATAGGATCAGGTGCAGGGGTTGACTGGGGTCTTTTTTCTCTGGCCTTTGCCTTTGGTTTTTCGGGCTGTATGCTTTCTCCTCTCCATCTTTGCTTTCTTTTAACCCTGGAACATTTTGAGGCAGATTTTAATAAGGCCTATAAAATGCTGCTTTTGCCACAGGGTATATTAATGCTTCTGGCTTATGGACTTTATAGATTTTATTCATTTATCTATTAGACTAGAAAGGCTAGATCAGAAAGGCGGGAAAAATGCTATCAATAACTCACATTGTTACCATATCAATAACAGTTCTTTCTGTTATTGCACTTGGCCTCTATTCTGTAAGATCTGTTAAGGATGCCAGTGATTTTGCAGTTGGCGGACAGAGTGCCAGTTCAACAATACTGATTGGAACCCTGGTTGGCACAATTGTTGGAGGCTCTTCAACTATTGGCACGGCCCAGCTGGCTTTTACATATGGATTAAGCGCCTGGTGGTTCACTTTGGGTGCTGGTGTTGCCCTTTTAATACTGGGAGCTTTTTTTGCCAGGCCACTGCGTGACAGTAACGCTAAAACAGGACCGGAAATTTTAGGTAATGCCTATGGCAAGGAGGCAAGACCTCTCTCCAGTGTTTTTTCATCCATTGGCATATTTTTAAATATAATTGCCCAGATTCTGGCAGCAGTAGCTCTTTTAACAACAGTTTTTAAGCTGCCGCCTCTTTTAGCTGCTCTTATTGCCATTCTTCTGGTTATCTCTTACGTAATTTTTGGCGGAGTTATGGGAACAGGGATAGTTGGGATCTGGAAGATGATTTTAGTCTATTTTTCTGTTCTTTTTGTTATTGTCATGGCCTACTTTAAAACAGGAGGGTTGACTGGTTTTACCTCAAATCTTCCGGCCTCTTACTTTAATATTTTTGGCAGGGGAGTTGCTGTAGATTTAGCAGCAGGTTTTTCCCTGATTATTGGTGTAATGTCTACACAAACATATTTGCAGGCTATTTTCAGTGGGAAAACTGTAAATGATTCCCGAAGGGCCGGCCTCATATCAGGTGCTCTCATTCCACCTTTAGGAATTGGCGGAATCCTGGTAGGCATGCATATGAAAATTTATTTTCCTGATATTGTGGCCTCTGAAGCCTTTCCTTTGTTTGTTCTTCATTACCTGCCTGACTGGGCTGGAGGAATAGTTTTAGCCACTATTCTGGTTTCAATAGTTGGAACAGGAGCAGGTTTAGTTTTGGGAGTAGCTACCATGGTTAGTGAAGATTTATACAGAGATCTCTTAAAAAAGGATGCCAGTGACCAGCAGGTTCTCATGTGCAGCAGGCTGACTATAGTCTTTGTTACAAGTCTGACCTTCTTCTTTACTATAGGTAACATGAACTCAATGATTTTACAATGGGCTTTTATTTCTATGGCTCTGAGAGGATCGGCAGTTTGTCTGCCTTTGATTGGTGCCCTCTTCTTTAAGGACAAGGTAAGACCAAAAGCTGGTATTTGGGCAGTTGGGATGGCTCCATTATTGACCATGAT
>CAZUPR010000023.1:0-1435 GCA_964622305.1 uncultured Eubacteriales bacterium | reverse complement strand
ACAATCAGGATAGAGGATGATAAAAAAGAACTGGAAGATCTTAGCCTGCGGGAAATTTCTCTCATTGTTGAGGGTGAGGTAATCTCTGGCAATAACAGCCTGGGCTTTATGCCCGTAAATTTTATTGTGGGTGCCTCCAGTAAAGAAACTCTTAAAAAATATCTTAAGTCAGATGTTCTCTTTTTAGTGGGAGATAATTTGGAGCTGCAAAAATTAGCTGTAAAAAAGGGTGTTCCTATCCTGCTTACTGGTGGTTTTACTTTAGCTCCTGATTTACTAAAAGAGATAAAGGAAAAGAATACTCCACTTATTTACTGCCCCTATGAAACCTTTGTTGCTATAACCTTAATTAATAATGCGGTAAATGAGAGATTAAAAATAAAAGAGCTGATCAGGATAGAGGATATCATGGTTGATAAACCACATTTTCTAAAGCCCGACCAACTTGTTAATGAATGGCATGTCCTGGCAGAAAAGACTGGCCACAGCCGTTTTCCTGTTGTTGATGATAAAAATAAGGTTGTTGGAATTATAACTGCAATTGATGTAGCAGGAAAAAGCAAGAAAGACCCTATAAGCAATGTAATGAACAGGAATGTTTTGACCACCATGCCTAATAATTTAGTGACTCATCTTTCCCGTCTTCTTATCTGGGAAAGTTTTGAATTGATACCTGTTATTGATGAAGAAAAAAATCTTCTTGGAGTAGTTAGCAGGCAGGATATTTTAAACTCTTTTCAACAGTTGCAAAAACAGCCTCAATTTGGAGAGACAATTGATAACTTGACCATGAGTGGCTTCAAAATGGGCGAATACGACGAGGGTGTAAAAATTTATGGTGAGATAACCCAATTTATGGTTAATGAGTCTGGTACTGCCTCTACCGGTGTTATCACCATGATTTTACACACAGCTGCCTATATCGCCATAAAAAAAGAATTTCGCTGGAACAGCCAGACAGAAAGTTTTAACCTTTACCAATTGAAACCTGTAGAGGTTGGTGAAGTGGTGGAGGTTTACACCAAGATTCTGCTCCTTGGAAGAGGATCAGCCGTCCTTGAGCTGGAACTGTATTCAGAAAATCAGCTTAAGGCTAAGGCAACAAGCATTCTTAGGATGGTAAAAAAATAAGTAGTTTTTAAGGATTGATAGATATGTCTTTTGTACACTTGCATAATCACTCCTGTTACAGTCTTCTAGATGGGGCCTGCAAGCTGGAGGCTATGGTAGAAAAAGCTGCCTCCCTGGGCATGCCTGCTCTAGCCATTAGTGACCATGGAGTCATGCATGGAGTGATTGATTTTTACAAGCTTTGTAAAAAGAATAAGATAAAGCCTGTCATTGGTTGCGAAGTTTATGTTGCACCAGGAAGCAGGTTTCGTAAAGATGGTGGAAGGGATGAAAAAGCCTACCACCTTATTTTGCTTGCCAAAAA
>CAZUPR010000022.1:18405-20303 GCA_964622305.1 uncultured Eubacteriales bacterium | reverse complement strand
ATCCCTAAAATCAGCAACATGGCCACAAAGGAACCTGTGGATGCTCCCAGGCTGGCTCCTGCCGCCACCTGCTCCATGCCAAAATCTAAAAAGAGCCAGACAGCTAAGAAAACTGTCCCCACCCTGACTACCTGCTCCAGAATCTGCGACAGGGCCGTTGGCGTCATCTGCTGATGACCCTGAAAGTAGCCCCGGAAGCTGGCTATAACCGATGTGAAAAAGATAGCCGGAGCAATGGCCTTTAAAGAAAGGGCTGCACGCGGCTCTTTTAAAATATTTAAGGATATCCAGTCTGCAGACAAAAAGAGAAGGCCGGAGGCCAAAAGGCCAAAGGTCACCAGGACTGTAAGGGAAAGGCGGAGAATCTTGGCCGCCCCCTCATAATCGCCCTGACATTCCCTCTCAGAAACCAGTTTGGACACAGCCAAAGGAATCCCGGCAGTCGAAACCGCCAGGATCAGGGTATAAAAAGGATAGGCCATCTGATATATGCCCAGAGTCTCATTACCCACAATCCGGGTAAAGGGAATCCGGTAGATGGCGCCCAGGACTTTACTGAAAATCCCGGCCGCACTTAAAATCAGAGCCCCTTTTATAAAGGACTTTTTCTGCATCTGCAAAAGATCTCACCACTTATTAATTAATTTTAATATCAGCCTGGCTTCTCAGGCTGTCGATAAATTCTACAAAGTAATCATTTTTTGCAAGTTCCAGAAGCATATCTTCAATTTCTGCCTCAAGATCCGCAAAGGACTGAAGACCAGCTGCTTCTTTATCCTTAAGATAAATTACATGATAACCAAACTGGCTCTTAACTGGTTCAGGATAAAGTTGACCTGGCTCCAGGGAAAATACAGCTTCTTCAAACTCAGGAACCATAACTCCTCTGCCAAACCATCCCAGATTGCCAAAATTAGTTTGGGCTGATGGATCTGTGGAATGCTCGTAAGCCAACTCCTGCATATCGGCACCATTTTTAATCTCTTCAATCAGTTTTTTTGCTTCTTCTTCAGTGTCAACCAAAATATGTGTGGCTAAAACTTCCTCTTGGCCAACAAATTGATCCTTATTGGCCTCATAATATTCCCTTGCAGTCATGGAAGTTTCTGTAACTACGGAGGTTATTTCGTCAAAAAGTTGCGAAATAGTCAGATCGTTGGCAATTAGCTCTTTAAAATCTTCCTTGGTAGTTTTGATGTAGTTGGCCAGGTAATCTTCATAGTCGGCCTCGGAGGCAAATTTGCCCTTAAAGAATTCGATCTCGCTTTCCACCAGTGAAGCCGGAACTTCATAGCCACGTTTAATAGCCTCTTCAAGTAAAACGGCCTCATCAATCAGACTGTCTAAAATCTGCTTCTTCAATTCTTCCTGGTAGGTCATGTGCTCCTTGTTGGCTGGGTCAAAGTTATAGTTGCTGCTGATTAAGGCAAATCTCTTATCCAAAAGATCCTGGGTAATCTCCTTGTCGCCGATGGTAACCAAAACCTTATTTGCATCTGCTTTTTTATCGCCACCGCAGCCTGCTAAAAAGGTCATTCCTACCAGTAAAATCAAGCCTAAGAGAAAGAATTTTTGCAAAGAGCTTCCTTTGGCTCCCTGGCTTCTTCTTCCTGAATTTCTTTCTGCAATAATTTTCATATTTCTTTTCCTCCCAATTCCTTAAGAAAAGCATGAGTTTTCTTAAGAAGTTCCTCTTTATTTTGATAATTTATACTATATCTTATCATAAAACCATTGTCATCCTTGAAGGTCACTTGTCCCTTAAAGTTTTCAGAAAGTTTTATAATTGTTTTCGCTTCAATAGAAGTTCCCTCATTTACCAGAATTTCCAGATTCTTGCCCCGGAGTTTTAGTGATTCCAGGCCAAGCTCTTCCATCTTGATGCGGATTTTAGCCAG
>CAZUPR010000022.1:0-18305 GCA_964622305.1 uncultured Eubacteriales bacterium | reverse complement strand
GGAGTTTTAGTGATTCCAGGCCAAGCTCTTCCATCTTGATGCGGATTTTAGCCAGTTCAAAGAGGTTTTCTGTCTCCTCAGGATAATCGCCAAAACGATCGATGAGCTCATCTGATAAATCCAAGAGGGCTTCTTCATTGGCTGCAGTCTTAATTTTCTGGTAGAAATCCAGCTTGAGGCCGGGATTTGCCATGTAGTCTTCGGGGATGAGGGCTGATATAGGCAGAGAAATTTCTGTCTTCTTTTCCCTCTGGGCCTGGGCCGCCTGACCGGCTTCCGCCTGATCCAAAAGCCCCAGCTCTCTCTGCTTTTTAATTTTCAGATCTTCAATAGTTTCCTGCAGCATCTGAGTGTAGAGGGCAAAGCCGATAGCATCCAGGTGGCCGTGCTGCTCCTTGCCTAAAAGATTGCCGGCTCCGCGGATTTCCAAATCTCTGAGGGCAATTTTAAAGCCAGAGCCCAGTTCAGTAAAGTCCTTGATGGCCTTGAGGCGTTTTTCGGCATTTTCGGTCAGCATCTTGTCGGCCTTGTAGGTCAGATAGGCATAGGCAACCCTCTGGCTGCGGCCCACCCGCCCACGCAGCTGATAAAGCTGGGAGAGACCGTACTTATCGGCCTCATCGACAATAAGGGTGTTGACATTGGGAATATCCAAGCCGGTTTCGATGATGGTGGTGCTGGCCAGGCAGTCCTTGCCGCCTTCCATAAAGTCCAGCATTGTTTTTTCCAGTTCATTTTCCTTCATCTGTCCGTGGGCCACGGCAAAGCTGGCATGAGGCAAGAGTTCCATGAGCTTGCTGGCCTCCAGATGGATGTCATGAACCCGGTTGTGAACATAGTAGACCTGCCCCTCACGGCCCAGTTCCCGCTGAATAACCTCCTGAAGGAGATCATCATTTTTTTCCACCACAAAAGTCTGGATGGGGTAGCGGTTTTTAGGTGGAGTTTCGATTAAACTCATATCACGCAGGCCGGCCAGAGACATTTGCAGGGTTCTGGGGATGGGGGTGGCTGAAAGTGTCAGCACGTCCACATTTTCCTTGAGCTGCTTGATTTTTTCCTTGTGGCGGACCCCAAAACGTTGCTCCTCGTCCACAATCAGTAGGCCCAAATCCTTAAATTTTAAGGTCTGGGAGAGGAGTTTGTGGGTGCCGATTAAAATATCCACCTGACCTTTGGCAGTTTTTTCTTTGATAGTTTTTTCCTCAGCGGCAGATTTAAAACGGCTGAGAACCTCAATGGTGACGGGAAAATCGGCAAAACGCTGGGTAAAGGTGTGAAAGTGCTGCTCGGCCAGAATAGTGGTTGGCACCAAAAGGGCAACCTGCTTGCTATCCCGGACGGCCTTGAAGGCGGCCCGCATGGCCACTTCAGTTTTTCCATAGCCCACGTCGCCACAAAGGAGGCGGTCCATGGGAGTATTTTTTTCCATGTCTTTTTTGATGTCTCTGATGGCTGTCAGCTGATCCGGAGTCTCCTCCCAGGGGAAGTTATCCTCAAATTCCTGCTGGATAGAATCATCGGCCGAAAAAGCATAACCGGGATTCATGGACCGGCGGGCGTAAAGTTCCAGGAGTTCTTCCGACATGTCCTCAATAGATTGCTGGACCCTGGCCTTGGTTCTCTGCCAGTCGCTGCCTCCCAATTTGTTGAGCTTGGGGCGTTTTTCTTCGCTGCCGATAAATTTCTGCAGATAGTGGGCCTGCTCCACGGGCACATAAAGTTTGTCCTCTCCCCTGTATTTAATAAGGAGGTAGTCATTTTTTATGCCCTGAACATCCAGGCTGCTGATGCCAAAATATTGGCCGATGCCGTGGGAGGTGTGGACCACAAAGTCGCCGATTTCCAGGTCAGTCACTGAGCCGATTCGCTCTGAGTCCTTGCTGTAAATCTGGCTGGATCTTTTTTTCTTTTTATGGAAAATATCCTCCTGGGTGAGGAAGATGTTTTTGCTTTTTTTGTCCTCCAGGCCTTTTTCCAGGTTGAGGCTGGCGAAATAGATGCCATGAGGGAGGGCGGCCAAACTTTGCTGCTGGGCTGGGCCGGCATCTTCGGCCATGGAAGCTGGCCCAGGGACTTGTAGCCCAGCCTCGGCGCCTGAGCCCATGACTGTACTCAACTCCTGGATGGAAAGCCCCTGGTGTTGGGCCTCTTCTTTCAGAGCCTCTCTTCTTCCCTCTTGATCAAGGGAAATAAAGATACGAAAGCCCAGGCTGACTTTTTCATTAAGGTAGTGAAAAAGTTGTTGCCCCAGATTAAAGAGGGGCGGCAGGTCCTGAAGGAAGTCTGCATTAATCCTGTTTTCGTAGACCAGGTCAAAAGAACCCTGGCTGGGAAGGAGGGCCAGAAAGTGGCTTTTAACCCTGCCCAGGGCCTGGGTAAATTCCTGGCTGGTCAAATATATTTGATACTGCCTTTTAAAGACCCGGCCCCTTTGGACCAGGTCTGAGTAAATTTTTTCCTCTTCCCTTTGGGCTAAATCCAGGGCTGCTGCCAAACGTTTGGGCTCATCTAAGAAAACAGGAGCCCCGTCCGGCAGGTAATCGAGGATGGTAGCCAGGGAGGCCGCCGCCGGGCCGTCGGGCCCGGTGGCTGAGCTGCTGCCGGAAAAGCTGTAGGGAAAAAGGTACTCCTCCAGGTTGTCCAGGATGCCGGCGCTGACTTTTTCGCGCAGCTCAGCATGAAGCCGCCTGAGTGAGCGGGCGGCTTCGGCGGCCCCTGTTCGCTCATAAGCTTCCAGCTGGTCGCGAAAATCCTGGTCCAGCTGGCGCAGGATGGAAGCTTCTTTGTTAAAGAAAAAGCCTCCCCAGGAATTAGCTGGCCCCAGGAGCAAATCCTCAATTTTTTCCAGGGATTTTTGTGAATCTATATCAAAGAGACGAAGAGAATCAACCTCATCGTCAAAAAGTTCAATTCTAACAGGGTCAGCCAGAGTTGGCGGGAAAATATCAATAATTCCTCCTCTGATGCTGAAATCCCCTCTTTTTATAACCAAATCAGCCCGCCGGTAGCCCGAATGAGCCATCCTTAAGGCAAAATCATCTAAATCAAGCTTTTGACCCAGTTTTATCTCCAAAAGATTGGCCTTAAATTCTTCCAGGGGAAGGAGTTTGTGCCTGAGCGATTGAATACTGGCAAAAATCACAATATCCTCACCTGCGGCCAGTCTGCTTAAAATCTCGGCCCTCTGGCTTTCAATGTCCATGCTGCGGGCAAAGACCTGAAATGGTATATTTTCCTGACTGGGAAAATAGGCTGCCTGACTGATGCCTGTCTCCTGAAAGAGTTCATAAAATGCCTTGGCCTTCTTCTCGTTTTCAAAAATAAAGAGGCTGGGACCCTTTTTGGGGCACAACAAAGTGGCCAGAATGGCTTTTTTATGGTCATCCAGGCCGTAAATTAAAATCTTATTATTTTTACCTTCCTTGATTTTTGCTAATTCAGGCTGCATTTTTTTTAAATCAAAGAGGCTGCGATAGTCTAGTTTCATAGAATCAACTCTCATAAATTTCTTCTTTAGTTCCTATTGTGTTTAATTCTTATTATGCTCATTCATGGCTGCTTCAATTCCCTCATCCAGCCAGCTTTTTATGGCGGCTACCGATTTTTTGACGGCCTGGTCAATTTCTTCCTGCTGTTCCTGGCTAAAGGGTTCCAAAACATAATTGACCACTTTTTTCTGTGCAGGCCTGCCAATACCAATGCGGAGGCGGTCGAAATCATTGGAATTCAGATGCTGGGCAATGGATCTGAGTCCATTGTGACCTGCCAGCCCACCGCCAGATTTCAGGCGAATCCTGCCTTCGGGTAAGTCCAGCTCATCGTGAATAACAATGAGGTCATCCATATTATCATAGTAATTTAGCAACTGGATTACAGACTCCCCACTCAGATTCATGTAGGTTTGAGGCTTGGCCAGGAGGATTTTTTTCCCTCCATAAAAGCCCGTTCCAGATATAGCCTTGCAGTTTTTCTTGTCCAGACTTATGCCAAACTCCTGGGCCAGGGCATCGATTACCCAAAAGCCAACATTATGTTTAGTTTTCTCATATTTAGGGCCCGGATTACCCAGGCCTGCAATTAAAAACATCTTAATATTTTCCCCCATTTGCATTTGGGGACGCAACATTCTGTCCGGACAGAATGTTGCGTCCCCAAATGTCAGACAGAATGTTGCGTCCCCGGATGTGAGTTATTCGAAAAGGGTGCTGACGGAGAGGTCTTCGTGGATCCTCATTATTGCTTCTCCGATCAGGGGTGCTACTGAAACCACTTTTATCTTCTCGATTTGTTTTTCCGGTGGAAGTTTAATGGTGTTGGTGGTGATCACCTTTTTAATGCAGGAGTTTTCAATCCTTTCGATGGCCGGGCCTGAAAGAACCGGATGTGAGCAGCAGATAAAAATATCGCCGGCTCCCTGTTCCTTTAAAGCTTCAGCTGCGCCAACAATTGTGCCGGCAGTATCGATAATATCGTCAATCATGAGGACATTTTTGCCCTTAACATCGCCAATAAGGTTCATAATCTCGCAAACGTTGGGCATAGGCCTTCTCTTATCAATGATGGCGATGGGAACGTGCAGTCTTTCAGCCAGTCTTCTGGCTCTGGTCACTCCGCCCATATCGGGGGAAACAACAACTGTGTTTTCCAGGTCCAGGCATTTAAAATAGTCGGCCAAAATTGGCTCGGCTAAAAGATGATCAAAGGGAACATCAAAAAATCCCTGAATCTGGGCTGCGTGTAAATCCATGCCCAAAACCCTTCTGGCGCCGGCTTCAACCAACAAATTTGCCACCAGTTTAGCTGTAATTGGCTCCCTGGCTCTGGCTTTTCTGTCCTGGCGGGCATAACCGTAGTAGGGTAAAACTGCCGTAATTCTTCTGGCTGATGCGCGTCTGGCAGCATCAATCATAATTAAAAGTTCCATGAGATTGTCATTTACAGGGCTGCTGGTTGGCTGGATGATAAAAACATCGGCACCTCTGACGCTTTCGTTAAGTGAAAGGGCGATTTCGCCGTCACTGAAAGTTTTTACATCACTTTTTCCAAGATTAATTCCTATGTAGTCACAAATTTCTTGCGCCAGTTCTGGATTAGCATTTCCTGTGTAAATTTTTAATCCCTTGAACCTGTTCTCCATTTTTTTATTCCCCCCAGAATTTTTAAATAAAGTCAGATATTTTGTTTTTTTCTGCTTTTTTCTATTCTACACTTTTTAAAGTCTTTTTTCACTTCTTTTTATAGGGCATGTTTGTCTGCCTGCTGCGGGCGATGGCAAGTTCTCCCTCAAAAACCTCTTTATTAATTGTGGAACCTGCGGCAATATAAGCATTTTTCCCAACTTTTACGGGAGCAACCAGGTTGACATTGCTGCCGATAAAGGCTCCATCTTCAATAATAGTCTGGTGTTTATTGACCCCGTCGTAGTTGGCGGTGATAACTCCGCAGCCGATATTTACTCCAGCACCCACTTGGGCATCGCCCACATAAGCCAGGTGAGGAATCTTGCTGCCAAGGCCGATGGAGGAATTTTTTACCTCGGCAAAATCGCCAATTTTTACCCGGTCAGCCAAAACAGTTCCTGGGCGCAGATAGGCATAGGGGCCAATCTTGCAGTCGGAAGCCACCTTGCTTTCCAAAATTTTGGTCTGTTCAATATTGTTCCTATCGCCGATTTCTGAGTCGACGATTCTTGTGCCAGGCCCAATTATATTGTTGCTGCCGATTTTTGATGATCCTTCGATAATAACATTGGGATAGATTATGGTGTCGGGGCCGATTTGGACGTCAGCATCAATCCAGGCTGTTTCTGGCGCAATGAAGGTTACTCCATCTTCCATAAGTTGGTTGACCTTGCGCTGGCGGATGATTTTTTCTGCCTGGGCCAGCTGGACTTTATTGTTAATGCCCAAAGCCTCGCTTGCGTCTGCCAGGAGATAGGCTTGACTGAGAAGACCGGCTTTCCGGGCCATCTCCAGAAGATCAGTCAGGTAATATTCCTTTTGGGCGTTATTGTTTTCAAGCTTAAAAATATTGTTTTTTAAGAAACTACCGTCAAAAATCCAGGTGCCGGTATTAATTTCCCTGACCTTTTTTTCTTCAGGGCTGGCGTCTTTTTCCTCAACAATTTTCATGACTTTTTGGCCACAGGCTGAGCGAATGATTCTGCCGTAACCAGTGGCATCTTCCAACTGGGCCGAAAGAACAGTCACAGCTGCTTTATTTTGCCGGTGAATTTCCAGGGCTTCTTTAATGCTCTCAGGGCGAAAAAGAGGAGTGTCCCCGCAAATAATCAGGACTTCTTCCCCTTCATTTATCTGGTCAGCCGCCTGCATGACCGCATGACCAGTTCCCAGCTGCTCCTCCTGGAGGGCAAGTTTAACTGGATATTTTATTTTTTCCAGGACCTGGTCTGAGCCATGACCCAAAACGGCCACGACCTGATCAGTCCCAGCCTCTTTTGCAATCTCTAAAACCTGATTTATCATTTCCCGGCCGCCGACCTTGTGCAAAACCTTAGGCAGAGCAGATTTCATTCTGGTGCCCATACCAGCCGCAAGAAGAATAGCCTTCAAATTTCATTCCCCCTTCACATTTGGGGACGCAACTTTTTATCTGAAAATGTATATTTCTTTGCATAATACAAATATTTATACATTTTCAGACAGAATGTTGCGTCCCTCTTTGTTAGTCCCAGGTGATTTGGCCGGCGACTCCGGCGGCCATGTTTTTCCGCCATTCTCTGGGTGCCAGGGCTTGACGGAGGGCGTCTCCGAAGGCCCGGAAGATGCTTTCCCAGTGGTGATGGCCGTGCTTAGCCCGGCCTTTAAGTAAATCAATATGCAGGGTAGCCTGCGCCCCTTGCACAAAACCTTCTAAAAATGATACTAAATCTTCTGAGTGAATACCTTCAACTGCTTCGGGCACTTGAATCTGACCGAAATCCAAATCCAAATAAGCCCTCTTCTCAAAGCCAATAATACATCTGGCCAGGGATTCGTCTATATTACCATAGGAATGGGCATAACCGGGAGCTCCCATGACCTGTTTTTTATCCATAAGCTGGCCGATGGCTCTGCCAAAGCAAATACCAAAGTCTTCGCAGATAACATGCTTTAAGAAATACTCATCCAGAGTCATGTCCATGTAGATATTGAGCTCTGACCGCCAGGCAATCTGCTCGATCATGTGATTAAAAAAGTCCAGGGGAGTTTTTACCCCCTCCTTGGCATTGGGATCCCTGGGGCCATCATTAACGACAACTGTCATCTGCGACTCCCGGGTGGTCCTTCTTACTTTAATTTCATTCATGGCACTACTTCCTTTCTTCCACGGCCAGGGCGTGGGTTTCAAATCCCTCTATCCTGGCAATCTCCAGGGCATGCTTTCTGGCGCTCTCAAAGCCTTCCTTGCTGGCGTAACCAACCGAAGTTTTCTTAAGAAAATCGTGAACAGTAACACTGGAGTGGGTCCTGGCGGAGCGGCCTGTTGGTAGAATTGCGTTTACCCCTACCACAAAGTTGGCCAGAGTAATTGGAGTGTTTTCTCCCAGCAAAATTTCGCCGGCATTTTTGATCTGTGGTAAAACCGCCCAGGGATCCCGGGTCATGATTTCCATGTGTTCTGGTGCGTATTCATTAACAAAATCTATGGATTCCTGCAGGGACTGGGTTAAAATAACTCCTCCGTAGAGGGAAAAAACTGTCTCTGCAAAGTTTCTTCTTTGTTCTGATAGTTTTGGCAGCTGGCCAGTAACAAAATTCATAACCTTTTCTGCCAGCTCTCTTGAATGAGTAACCAATAGGGCTGCTGAGTCTGGTCCGTGCTCGGCCTCTATCATTAAATCAAGACCTGCCTTTTCAAAATCGGCACTTTCATCGGCCAGAATAATTCCTTCTGATGGTCCCGCTGGGGTTCCGGCATCGATTAAATCAGACAGCACCCTCTTGGCAGCAGTTACAAAGGATGATCCAGGTCCAATAATTTTAGTGCATTTGGGGATAGTTTCTGTCCCGTAAGCCACGGCTGCAACACCCTGAATTCCGCCAGCCTTATAAATCTCGCTGACGCCGCAAATCCTGGCCGCCGCAAGAACCGCCGGATCCAGATTTCCCTCCTCATTTGGAGGAGTAAGAACCACAACCCTGGGCACCTGGGCCACCACCGCCGGAATAGCCATCATAAGCATTACCGATGGAAAAGATCCCTTGCCCCTGGGAACATAGAGGGCAATATCGGGAACCGGATTGGTCTGCTCGCCTGCCATAATTCCAGGAGATGTTTCGGTAAACCAAAGTGGCTGGGGCATCTGCTTCTGGTGGAAGGAGCGGATGTTATTGGCCGCAAATTCCAAAGCCTCCCTGACCTCAGGGCTCACATTTTTATAGCCTTCTTCAATTTCCTCAGGCTTAACCCGCAAGCTTTCCGCTGTCAGCTTAGCCCTGTCAAACTTTTCCGTATATTTAATTACAGCAGCATCGCCATTATCCCTGACATCATCAGATATTTCCCGGGCAATTTGCAGCTGCTCGCTGATATCTTCCTCACCACGGCGCATAATTCTTTCCCTGTCTTGGGGAGATATATTTTTCAAGTCAAAAAACTGAAATTCTTTTCCATTACCCAGTAACATATTTTTACTTCATCCTCTCTCTTAAAACCTTAAAGGCATCCTTGTAATCATAGCCCAAACTAATGGTCATAACCAGAAGGTGATAAATCAAATCGGCCATTTCTTCTGCTAATTCAGAACGATCGGCATTTTTGGCGGCGATAATAACTTCTGTCGATTCTTCGCCCACTTTTTTAAGGATCTTATCGATCCCCTTGCCGTAGAGATAAGTCGTATATGAGTGCTCTGGTCTTTCTTCAAAACGGTCATTAAGAACGATATCCAGTCTTTCGAGAACTGTTTCTGATCTTTCACCAAAGCAAGATGGTCTGTCTAGGTGGCAGGTATTTCCCAGAGGGTTAACCTGAATTAAAATAGTGTCATTGTCGCAATCTAAGGTCATATCAACAACTTCCTGATAGTTGCCGGAAGTCTCTCCCTTATACCAAAGTTGCTGGCGCTTTCTTGAGAAGAACCAGACATCTCCATTTTCCAGAGTCTTGTCCAGGGCCTCCTTGTTCATATAGCCCAGCATGAGCACCTGTCCGCTAAGATAGTGCTGGAGGATGGCAGGAACCAGGCCATCTTTATCAAAAACAACTTTTGATGGGTCAAAATTCAGTCTCTTTGGGTCAATCATCACAGTTCAACTCCTTGATTTTTTAAAAATGTTTTTAGCTCATTAATCCGGATCTGGCCAAAGTGAAAAACAGAAGCGGCAAGGCCTGCCCCTGCCTTGGTTTGGGTGAAAAGATCCAGAAAATCTTCCATAGAGCCAGCCCCGCCTGAGGCTATAACTTCTATATCTACAGTATCACAAATTATGCTGTAGAGTTCAAGGTCAAAACCATCTTTCTTGCCGTCGCGACCGATGCTGGTAATGAGGAGTTCTCCGGCTCCCCTTTTTTGGCCTTCCAGGGCCCAATCCAGTGCCTGACGTCCTGTTGGCTGAGCTCCTGCCTGGGTGTAAACTTCCTTACCCAGAACATCTATGGCAAGGACGATTTTCTCTGAGCCAAATTTTTCTACGGCCTGGTTGATGAGGTCGGGGTTTTTAAGGGCGGCTGAGTTGATACTGACCTTTGAGACTCCGGCTGCAAAGAGATCTTCCATTTGAGAGATTTGGCTGATGCCTCCGCCAATGGTCAGTGGAATTTTTATAGCACCGGCAGTTTTTTTAACCAGGTCCAGAAGTGGCCCCCGGTTTTCCTGACTGGCTGTGATATCTAAAAAGACTATTTCGTCGGCACCTGCTTCCTGGTAGGCCAGGGCCTGTTCTATGGGATCGCCTGCGTCCCTTAAGTCTAAAAAGTTGACTCCTTTTACAATGCGGCCCTCCTTGATATCAAGGCAGGGGATAATTCGTTTTGGCCCTTGGCCCTTTTCGTTTTTTTTCATATTTCCAACTCCCCAATTAGATTTTTTAAATCCACGCCGCCGGTGTAAAGAGCCCGGCCAATAATTACTCCGGCGATTCCCTGATCTTTAAGGGCAAAGGCCTGACGGACGTGGTCGTTGCTGCCGATGCCTCCGGCGATAATAATACCCTGAGGGGTGAGGGCGGCAAGTTCTAAGGCTGTCTCAAAATTTGGGCCCTGGAGGGTGCCGTCCTTGCCGGTATCTGTGAAAATAAAGTTGGTGACTCCCTGGTCAACCAGTTCCTGGGTGATGCCCGTCAGGCTTTTGCCTGAGTCTTCCAGCCAGCCCTGGCTTAGGGCCCGGTTCTCTTTGCCGTCTACAGAGACTGCAATTTTTTCGGGGCCAAAGGCGGCAATGAGGGAGCCGGCAAAGGCGGGATCTTTTAGGGCTTGGGAGCCGATGATGAGACGGGCCACGCCGGCATCCAGGTAGGCCTGGGCCGTTTCCTGGCTGCGGATGCCGCCGCCAATTTGGATTTTGAGGTCGGTTTTCTGGGCGATTTGGCGGATCAGGCCGGCGTTGACTGGCTGGCCTGATTTGGCCCCGTCCAGGTCGATGATATGGAGCCAGGTGGATCCGGCCTCCTGCCAAAGGAGGGCTGGTTCCAGTGGATCCTCATAATAGGTAGAGATAAAGTTGTAATCTCCCTGAAGGAGACGGACACACTTGCCCTCTAAAATATCTACTGCCGGATAAAGATTAAAGTCACGCAAAAATATCACTCTCCCAGATAAGTTCTTATTTTTTCAATAAAGCCAGTTATCTCCTGGCCCTTCAAATAGAAGGAGGCCTGATTAACAATAAGTCTGGCTGAAATTTCTTGGATAATTTCAATCTCGGCCAAACCATTTTCTTTAAGAGTCTGGCCGGTTGAGACAATGTCTACAATAAAATCTGTCAGCCCAAGAACGGGGGCAATTTCGATGGATCCGTTGAGCTTAATAATCTCCACCTGCTGGCCCTTTTCCCTAAAGTGGCGGCCTGCCGTCTTTGGATACTTGCTGGCTATACGGGGCATCTTGCCAAAATCCGGCTGAGTCTGGGCCCGCCCACAAAGGGAAAGGCGACAACGACCGATGCCTAAATCCAGAATCTCCATGGTTTCCTGATCGGTTTCCAAAAGGACATCCTTGCCGGCGATACCGATATCAGCAGCACCGTATTTTACATAAACTGGAACGTCTGATGGTTTTGAGAGGATAAAACGCAGGCCGTCATCAGGAAAGTCCATGACCAGCTTGCGGTCTTCTTTAATTTTTTCACTGATAAGCCCACTTTTGAGGAGGAGGTCACTGACTTCATCCAGAATCCTGCCCTTGGGGACAGCTATTGTTAACATTTCTTCAGCTCATTTCCTTTAATTTTGCCAGCTCAACTACATCGATGGCCATGCCTGTTCCTGCCAAGTCCCGGCCAAATTTTGCAATCAGGCCGTCGTAACGTCCGCCTGAAGCTATCTTCCAGGGACTGCCCGCGGCGTAGATGTTAAAAATGATGCCCCGGTAATATTTATGGCGGCCAATGATGCAGGGGTCAAAGATAAGGTTTTCTGCCAGGTCATAGGCGGCTAAAATTTTCTCAATAAGACGGATTTCAGCAAAGATTTCCAGCCAGGCTGGGTTGTCCTTATACCAGTCTTCCATGCGGGCCAGGGTCTGGGCCGGTCCTTTAATAGTAAGGATTTCCAAAAGGCGTTTTTTACCTTCAGGCGAAAGATCGGGCAAATCGGCAATAATTTTTCCATAGCCAACATAGTCCAAAGACTGGAGGGCTCGGGTCAGCTCATCCCTGGTCTGCTGCTCCCGGACATTTTCTTCCAAAAGGATGGTCATAATGCCTGTGTGTCCCAGGGTGATTTGAATTTCCGGGGCAAAGTTTGCGATAATTCTGGCTGCTATATTTATAATTTCCCCATCGGCCTCTAGAGATTTTTGGCCAATGAGTTCAAAGTCAATTTGAGTTTTTTCTTCAATAAAGCCCTGGGCGTCGTTGCGGTAGACATCCCCATAGGCGAAGAAACGAAAGGGTGGCGGCAGATCCCGATAGGTTGAGGCGGCCACTCTGGCCAGTGGTGTTGTCAGATCCGGGCGAAGAGTGACCATACGGCCCAGGGGGCCGGCAAAGCGAATAAGCTCGTCCTCGCGAATCTGTGAAGCCAGGCCAACCGTCTGATAATATTCCATGATTGGAGTCCTGATGCCTTGATAGGCAAAATCTCCGGCTATGGCCCTGGCTCTGGCAAGAATCTCTTCAATTTTAATCAAAGTCCCGGGGGTATAATCCTTTAGGCCCAAAGGAGTCTCAAAAAATCTGGGCATTGTTCCTATCACCTCTTCATCACTTTAATACGCTAAAGTTTAACATACTTTTATTCTGCTGACAAGATATTAATTTGCGCACCTGGAAAAATTTGTTTTTCTTTAAAATAACCGGCCGGGACCTCCAGGGCGTAGCGGTAAGAAGTTCCTGCTGAATAAAGAGGGCAAACTTCCTGGCCGGGCGGGCAGGGCTCCATGGACAGGATTTCCAAAATGGTCCCATTTTCATGAAGAAAAGCGATGTCCAGGGGCATGAGAGTCTCCTTCATCCAGAAGGGATTGTTGACATCTCCATCATAGGCAAAAAGCATTCCCTGGGAGGGTTGAGGCATTTTTTCCAGACCCATCAGGCCGCTGGCTCTTTTTTCCGGGCTGTCGGCCAGGTAAAGCTGGGCATGCAAAAGAATATTAGAAGCCTTTGAATCCTGTGAATCTTCCTGGGCCGGGGAAGACGTGGGAATTATTTCTATCTCAATGAGCTCAAATTCTTCCTGAATCTGAGCCTCCCGCTTATCGCTCAGGTAGGTCTGCATAAAGGGCTGGTAAAAATTATTGTAGACCATATAAAGTATGAGGGCGTGAAAGGCCAGCATGAGGAGCATCTTTAAAATATAGGCTTGCTTCTTACTCAGGGCGGCTCACCTCGCTTGTAAAATTTCTTTAATAGCTTACAATTTAATTATAACGAATTTTATCTGGAAAAGGGGTCGGAAAATGAAAAGAGTTGGAATTATGGTTTGTGGAAATGTTTCGAAGACTTGCATCGCCAACGGCTGTTTCAGGTCTTTTAACGAGAAGAGTGAGGGATTTTCCTGGCATGGTGACGAGGATTTAATGCTGGTTGGTTTTAATACTTGCCCGGGTTGCGACCTTGATCCCCTTGATAACATTAGGCAAAAGATGGAGCGTTTTAAAAAAGTTGAGGCCGATACGATTCACATCTCCACCTGCATCCGCAGTCGCTGCGAACACTATGAGGAATTTGCCCAGATTCTTAGTCAGGAAGGCGGCTTTAATGTTATTGGTTATACCCACGGCTCAGAGGCCGGCAAGAAAGATAATACAATTTGGATTCAAGACGGAGCCATCCGCCGCTACCAAAAAGAAGAATAGTAATCAAACAAAGGGGACGCAACATTCTGTTCGAACAGAATGTTGCGTCCCCAAATGCAAATGTTATTTGAAGATGCGGAGGATAGCCAAAAAGGCGATGGCGCCTACTGTGGACATGATCAAATCTCCTGATCTTCCGACTGCTGCCAGTCCCAAGGCGTTAAAAATAAAGGATCCTGCGTAGGAACCAATGACTCCCACCACCAGGTTGATTATTAATCCGTATCCTTTTCCTCTGATTATCTTGCCAGCAAAAAATCCGGCCAGTATTCCTATTATTATGGTCCACATATTTATTTTCCCCTTCCTTTTTTCCCTTTTGCCTTATCTCTGGGCCTGATCAGGCTCTTTTTATCAAATCCAATTAAATCTTCGCGGCCGGCTTCTTTTAGGGCCTGGGCCACCAGCTGATAGTTGGCCGGATTCTTGTACTGAATGAGGGCCCTCTGCATGGCTTTTTCCTGAGGCTTTTTAGCCACAAAAACTTCCTCACCCGTTCTGGGATCAGCTTCCATATAATACATGGCTGTCGAAAGGGTTCCCGGGGTAGGATAAAAATCCTGTACCTGCTCGGGATTGTAGCCCTTGTCCCGCAAATACTCGGCTAAATAAATGGCATCATCCAAGCTTGATCCCGGATGGCTGGACATTAAATAAGGAACTAAAAACTGTTTCTTGCCCATCTTTGCACTCATGGCAAAGTATTTATGGGCAAATTTGTCAAAAAATTCAGCCTGAGGCTTACCCATCATCCGCAAAACCCTGGGGGAGATGTGTTCTGGCGCCACTTTCAGCTGGCCACTGACGTGATTCTTGCACAAATCTTCTAAAAACTTCATATGATCTGGATCTTGCAGGAGATAATCATAGCGCAATCCCGAACGAATAAAAACTTTTTTTACTTGTGGGAGTTCCTTCAACTTACCCAAAAGCTGTCTGTAATCTTCATGGTCAGTCTCTAAAAGTGGGCAGGGCTCGGGGAATAAACATTCCCGATGGCGGCAAACTCCCTTGGTCAGCTGTTTCTGACAGGATGGTTTGCGGAAATTAGCCGTAGGGCCACCCACATCGTGAATATAGCCTTTGAAATCTTCCTCATGAACCAGTTTTTTTGCCTCTGCCAGTAATGACTGATGACTTCTTGCCTGCAGGGCCCGGCCCTGGTGATAGGTCAGGGCGCAGAAAGAGCAGCCACCAAAACAGCCCCGGGAGCTGATCAAAGAAAACTTTACCTCCTGAATGGCAGGAACTCCGCCAGCTTTTTCATAGCTTGGATGGTAGGTTCTCTCATAGGGTAAAGCATAAATCCGGTCCAACTCAGGCTGAGTCAAGGGAGTCTGAGGGGGATTGACGATTACATAAAAATCCCGGTAGGGTTCAATCAAAGTCCGGCCGGTGATGGCATCGGTATTTTCGTATTGGAGGAGAAAACTATCTCCATAATCTTTTTTGGAAGCTAAAATTTTATCATAAGAGGGAAGAAAAAGAGCCTTGGAATCTGCAAGTGGCAAATCCTTCTTTTCTCTGGTCTTCCAGGCTGTCCCTCTGATATTTCTAATTTTTTTAACTGAGACTCCAGAATCCAGGGCCTGGGCAATCTCCACCATAGCCTTTTCACCCATGCCGTAAATCAAAAGGTCGGCCTGGGCGTCCAGAAGGAGGGAGCGGCGAATCTTGTCATCCCAATAATCGTAATGGGCCAAACGGCGAAGGCTGGCTTCAATCCCTCCTATTATAATGGGCGAGTCACTGAAGAGGGCGCGGACCTTTCTGGAATAAACCATAAGAGCCCGGTCAGGCCTGAGTCCTGCTTTGCCCCCAGGTGAATAAAAATCCTGCCTCCGTTCCTTTTTTGCCACCGTATAATGATTAACCATGGAGTCGATATTTCCGCTGGTAATTAAAAAGCCAAGTCGGGGCCTGCCAAAAATCCTGAAAGCCTCATTATCCTGCCAGTCAGGTTGAGCTAAAATGGCAACCTTAAAACCATGACTCTCCAGGAGACGGCTGATGATGGCTGCTCCAAAAGAGGGATGGTCTACATAAGCATCGCCAGTAATGAGCACAAAGTCCACCTGGTCCCAGCCGCGATTTTCCATATCTATTTTATTTATTGGTAAAAATGAAGGTGCAGCCCCTGGGCCAGCAATATTTTCATGCATTTTATCAAAATCCTTTTATTTTTATCAAAATCACTTTATTTATTATCATAACATAATTGGGTATAATGATTATAATTATTCAAAAAAAAATAAAAAATTTACTATTTGGACATTATGAGGAGGTTTTTTGCACATGTGGAAGGAATTTAAAGAATTTGCTATGAAGGGCAATGTTTTGGATCTGGCTGTAGCTGTTATCATCGGCGGCGCTTTTGGTAAAATTGTTTCATCTTTTGTTGAGGACCTGACCATGCCGCTTCTGGGGATTATCCTGGGGCAAAATTCAGTTGAGGACCTAAAGTTTGTAATTTCGCCGGCTACGGAAACAACTGCTGAACTTGCTGTCCGCTACGGAGCCTTTGCCCAGGCGGTTATTGACTTTACTATTATTGCCCTCATCCTTTTCTTTGCTATCAAGGCTGTCAATTCTTTGAAGAAAGTTGAGCCTGAGGAAGAGCCCGAAGCAGAACCAGAAGCAGAAGAACCAAGTGAAGATATCCTTCTGCTTACAGAAATCCGCGATTTGTTGAAGAATAAGTAAAAAAAGGATAAATCGAAAAGGCAAAAGGCTAGTGATGGCGATAAGAGTGGCCGAGCGTAAGGGAGCCGGGTGAAAACGGTGTAGTCCAACGGCCCCGGGAGTGTCACACTCTTCCTAGTTTTCAATCTATTATCTTTTCCATTCTATAGTGTGGAATGCCCAGCTCCATAAATTCCTCGCTGGCTATCTTATAGCCCGATTTTTCATAAAAGCCCAGGGCACTTTTCCTGGCATTGAGGATGAACTTAAAAGTCCGCTGCTTATTTTGACCAGCCGGGCTTTTTTCCTTTTCAAGGATAAGTTCTTCTGCAAACTCCAGCATCCGCCGGCCGATTGCAAGCTCGCGGCAGTCTTCCCGGACTGCCATTTGCTTGAGCTGCCAGGAGGCCGGCTGATCCAAAGGAAAAAGGAGCAAGCAGCCCACCAAAGGGGCCGGCGCGCCGGGGCCAGTAAGCAGTGGCTGGCCCGGCAAAAAGGCTGCGATGCGGATGCAGCTTTTTTCGGATGCAAGATCCTGGGCGTAGAGGTCCAGACCCAGTGGCTTGCGTAGAACTTCGTTGCGAAGTTCTAACTCCTGAGCGTGCTCAGGAGTTCCGAAAAAAGCTTCTTTGATAATAACTTCCCTTTTCATCTTGTCCATAAATAACTCCCCCTATTTGCATTTGGGGACGCAACATTCTGTCCGGACAGAATGTTGCGTCCCCAAATGTTACAAATGTTACTTTATATATTTCCAGCTTAGGATCAGGGCCATGATAACAATTATGCCCTGAAAGGCGAAGCTGATTCTTACTCCCTGCATGTCAATAATACCCGGAACCTGAGAAGTTGCTGTCATTATGGCAACTAAAATCGATGATCCCAGGGCTCCGGCCATCTGCCTGGTTGAAATAACAATGGCTGTTCCGTGGGGCACATCTTCTTTATTAAGAGTCCCTATGCCGTAAGCTGTAAGAGGCATGAGAATAAATGAAATCCCTGACATACGGAGGGCATAAAAGAAAGCCAGCGTATATGTACTGGTCTCCAGGCTAAAGAAAGCAAAGGCATTTGTGCCCAGAGCTAAAAGACTCATCCCCACCAAAGAAACCAGTCTGGGATTATACTTATCCAAAAGATAGCCGCTGACCGGACTCAAGATGGCCAGAAGCAGAGCTCCCGGCAGGAGAACAAAACCAGAAATCAGGGCTGAAAGTCCCTTAACAGTTTGTATGTAGATGGGCAGTAAAAGTGTGCCCGACATCATGGCCCAGTAAACAACAATGCTTAAAATGGCCGTCAAAGTAAAGGTAAAACTTTTAAAAAGTTCCAGTTTCAGCAAAGGGGTCTGGCTTTTGAGCTGCCTCTTAACAAAAATATAGAGAAGGCCAAAGCCAAGCAAAAAACTTAAAAGAGTCTTCGCATTAAGAAAACCGGAAAGTTCCCGCAGGGTTACCCCCAGCATGAGTCCGGAAAAAGCAATCCCATAAATTATGGCGGAGATAAAATCCATCCGGCCTTCCTTGCTGGTTTCATTATCTATTTTAACCTTAAAAAAGGCCATCAAAATCACTGTGATGGCGACGGCTGATAAAAGGTAAAAAATGCTGCGCCAGCCAAAAGCATCGACCATTAGCCCAGACAGGGTTGGCCCCAGGGCAGGTCCAAAGGAAATAACCAAACCCACCAGACCCATAGCCCGTCCATGCTCCTCTGCCGGGAAATTATTGAGGGCGGTAACCTGAATAAGGGGCATGAGGATTCCGGCTCCAAAGGCCTGAAGGATGCGGGCAAAAATCAAAAGGACAAAGGATGGTGTGAAAATTGCAATCAGACAGCCCAGTAAAAAAAGTGACATGGCTGCAAGAAAAAGCAGGCGGCTCTTAAAACGATTAATTAAATAGGCTGTTGTTGAGGTGGCGATGCCCAAAACCATAATATAAATAGTTGTCAGCCACTGGCCCAGGGTTGCCGATATTTGGAAATCGGCCATGATGGCCGGCAGGGCTGAAGTTAAAAGGCTTTGAGAAAGTGAGCCGGAGAAAGCCCCGGCCATCATTACCATTAAGATAAAGTACATTTTTCTATGCGAAGTTTGGTCTTGGACGGGCACCTGCCCACCTCCTTCCAATCAAAAGATTTACATTTGGGGACGCAACATT
>CAZUPR010000021.1:6109-23761 GCA_964622305.1 uncultured Eubacteriales bacterium | reverse complement strand
ATCAAAGATAGGGTATTATTTTTTTAAGGAGGGATTATCATGAAAAGTGCCCCTTTTAGTCAGGAATATCTAAAATATCTGCGGCTTTTTGCCAGAGAATACCCTGGTCTCCAGGAGGCAAAGAGCTCTCTGGTCAGGAAGCTGGCCTATTTACAGTTACCCAAAAAAACAGAGTACTTTTTAACGGACATCCATGGCGAACACGAGGCCTTCAGCCATGTGATGAAAAATGCTTCAGGCCAGCTGAAGATTAAGCTTAAAGAGCTTTTTTCAGAAATATTGACTGAGGATGAAATTAAGACAACGGCAACCTTAATTTACTATCCTAAGAGAAAATTAAAAATAATGAAGGCAGAGGGCAGAGCCCAGCAAGTTTACCATAAATATTTGCCGGTTATAATTAGCCTGGCCAAAAACCTGGCTGATAAATACACTAATGAAAGTATAGTCGATAAGATATCACCGCCCTTTCAGGAGTTACTTTCGGAGCTTATTTTTTCACAAGATTACGATGAAGACAAAAACTATTATATAAAAAGCATCTATGAAGAGATGATAAAAAATGATCTGGTTGACGAGTTTATTTATGAATTGTCAGAGCTTATTCAAGTTTTGTCTGTAGACCATCTCCATATTGTAGGAGATATTTACGACCGGGGCCCTGGCCCTCATCTGGTTATGGACCAGTTAATGAATTTCCACTCAGTGGACATTCAGTTTGGCAATCATGATATCCTTTGGATGGGGGCTGCAGCAGGTTCACCGGTTTGCATTGCAAATGTTATTAGAATTTCAGCCCGTTATGGAAATCTGGATATTCTGGAAGATGGATATGGTATCAATCTTATGCCTCTGGCACAACTGGCCAGTGAGTATTATGGTGACGATCCTTGCCATATTTTTAAACCCCGCCTGGAAAATGATTTTCTCAAGGAAAGGGATATCAACATCATCAGCAAGATGCACAAGACTATCAGCATCATTCAATTTAAGTTAGAAGGGCGCTATGCAGAAGAAAATCCTCAATATGATATGGAATCAAGGCGGCTTTTGCACAAGATTGATTTTAAAGAGGGGATTCTTGATTTAAATGGAAATAAATATAAGATGCTGGATATGAATTTGCCCACAGTAGAGCCCTGGGATCCCTATGCTCTTAATGAGTTTGAAAAAGATGTTATGGACAAACTGGAAAAAGCTTTTTTAAATAGTGAAAGTTTACAAAGGCATGTTGCCTACCTTTTTGCCCAGGGAAATTTCTATAAGGTATATAATGGCAATCTTCTTTTCCATGGCTGCCTGCCCCTGGACGAAAAGGGTGACTTTGCTGAAATTGAACATGAAGGAGAGACCTATAAAGGAAAGGCGCTTTTTGAGTTTTTTGAAAAGGAAGCCAGGGATTTCTATTTTGCCAGAGGCAAGAAAAAAAGGGCTGATTCCTATGGCTCTGATATCATGTGGTATCTCTGGCAGGGAGCTCTTTCTCCTCTTTTTGGCAAGGATAAGATGACAACCTTTGAAAGGTATTTTCTGGCGGAAAAAGAAACCCATAAGGAAGGAAAAAACAGTTATTTTCACCTTAATGAGTCGGAAGAACTTTGCCTGAAAATAATTGAGGAGTTTGGCCTGGACCCTCTGGAATCAAAAATAATTACCGGGCATGTTCCGGTTAAAGCAAAAAAGGGTGAGGAGGCTATAAAAGCAGGTGGCAGACTTTTTGTTATAGATGGCGGCTTTGCCAAGGCTTACCAAAAAGAAACAGGCCTGGCTGGCTATACTTTGGTTTCTAACTCTTATGGCTTAATGCTAATTGAACACCAGCCCTTTGAATCCGTAGACCAGGCTATAAAAAATGAAGAAGATATAATTTCTGTTACCCGCCTGGTAGAAAAGGCAGAGAGAAAATATATTAAAGACACAGATGAAGGAAAGAAAATTTTGAAAGAAATAGAAGATTTAAGGAATTTGATTACTATATATGAAAAAGGAGTGGTTTTTTAAATGGAACTTACGGTAGAACTGTATAAAGAAGAGGAAGCAGCAAAAATAGAGGGTGGAATGGCCCGCTTGCTTTTCATTTTTGAGGAAGAAAAGGCAAATTTACCAGATGATATAACCCAGCTTCTTGAAATGACATCTTTTGCAGGCAAGGCCAATCAGATAGAGAATATTTTTGCCCTTAATGATGGTAAAAGCTGCCATTATATTTTGGCAGGTCTTGGGAAAAGGGAAAAAGTAAAGCAAGAAACTTATAAAAAAGTTCTTTGTCTGGCTGTAAAAGAGGCCCTAAAAAAGAAGAAGTCCGCCCTTGTTACTAAAGTCAGCTCAGATCTTATTAAAGAAGGTCAGCTTTTTGCCGATTATTATACAATAAAGAGAATTTTTACAGAAGTAGCCCTTTTGACGGCTTATTCATTCGATAAATATAAGACTAAAGAAGATGATGATGATAAAAAGCCTCTTAGATTTTTTCTGGAAGCAGAGGATGATGAAGGAATAGCTGAGGGCCGCCTCTTGGCAGAAGCTACAATTTTGGCCAGGGATTTGATAAATGAGCCATCCAATATAATGACTCCAGGACGTCTGGCCCAGGAAGCCCAAAAAGCTGGCCAAGAGGCTGGCTTTGAAGTTGAAGTTTACGGCAAAGATAGAATAGAAGAAATGAAGATGGGAGCTTTTCTAGCGGTAGCCAGAGGCTCTGAGGAAGAACCAGCCCTCATTGTTTTACGTCACCTGAATGACCCGGAAAATCCACAAGATATTAATGGCATTGTTGGCAAGGGTTTAGTTTATGACAGTGGCGGACTTTCCATAAAGCCAACAGGCAGTATGCTGGATATGAAAAGCGATATGTCAGGTGCAGCAGCAGTGATTGGAGCTTTTACTGCTATCGCCAAAGCCAAACTTAAGACCAATGTTATTGCTGTAATTGCGGCCTGCGAGAATATGATTTCCGGAAAAAGTTACCGCCCCGGCGATATCATAACTTCTATGTCAGGTAAGACTATTTTTATAGGCAACACAGATGCAGAAGGCCGTTTAACTCTGGCTGATGCCATTACCTATATTATAGAAAAAGAAAAAGTTTCCAAGTTTGTTGATATAGCAACCCTTACCGGAGCTGCTGTAGTGGCCCTGGGCGACAGAATAACAGCTGTAGTCAGTAATGATGATGCATTTTATGAAGAAATTGCTCAAGCCAGTCAGGAAGCCGATGAAAAAATCTGGCGTCTGCCTGCCTTTGACGATTACAGAGAAAAAATAAAAGCCAAGGAAGCAGACCTTACCAACTCAGCCGGCAACCCTGGGACTATAACAGCTGCCCTCTTTCTGGAGGCCTTTGTTCAGGACAAGCCCTGGGTCCATCTTGATATAGCCGGAACTTCCTGGACTGAAAAAGACTACGATTATTACAGTCCGGGGGGCAAAGGATACGGGGTAAGAACCTTCTATCACTGGCTGAAGAATAATTAAAATCAGGAGATATTATGCTAAATTTACTGTTAGTACTGGCCATTTCGGCCTTGGGCATATTTTTATTAACAAAATATATACTGGAAAAACAAAAGAAAGCGGCTCTTGAAGACCTCTATAAGGAATACCACCAGATCAGGGAAAAATTCCAGGAGTTGCCCGGGGAATTACGGGAAATCCTGGCAGAGATGTTCAGGACTATAAAATTTACCTCTGGTGAAATTGAGCTTAAATATAGTACCTATAAGGAGTCAAGTGACGTTTTCGAATTTGTAAATTTAAAAAAAGCTCAGGCCAAGGAATTTACTCGCCAGATAACTGATAATAAGCAGAAATGGGAGATATATGACAACTTTTTAGAAAATGTTGGCGAGATCAAACTGAAGATAGAGAATTTACAAAAAGATATAAATAAAAGGATTCAAGACATAAAAATAGGCCTTGGCGAAAAAACAGAGGAAGAGCTTGAAAAAGACAATCTTCTGGACAAGGAAAGCCAAAGGGTAATAAGTGACCTGGAAATGCTCTACAGGGAATACGACAACATGCAGTCGGTTAGTTATATGAACTTTGAAAGCTACAAACTAAGAGACCTGGAGAGCCTTAAAGAAAGCCTTATGCAGGAAGCCATACACTACTTTAACCTCCTTAATGCTTACAATAAAAGGATAGAGATTTATTTGGTAGAACTGTCCCGCAGGAGTATCTTTTATCTTAAAATAAAAGAACTTTTAGAAGGCTACCAAAGTGGCAAGAACAAAATGGCCAATCTGGGTGAAGTTGAGGTTTCTTACAGCACTTATGAAAGCATGCAAGAGGGATCTCGTTACCGCAAGGATGTTTATGTTACTTCCAAGAGGATTGCCCAGGATATCAAGGCAATTTTTAAGATTACAAATGGAAAGAAAGAATTTTATCATGAAGGCGATCTCAGCTATGATGAGCTTTTAGATTTGTTGCACCTGACTAATCTTAAACCATCTGGTGAAGAGGATGACGAACATAATATAGCTTATAATTTTGAGATAAGTAACTTTGAAGTATTATTGGGACAAAAAGATAAACAGGAATTGCTGATTCATTTTGCTAAGAACCTGGAATTGCTGCATAAAATACCAATAAATAATTGAGGTTTTAATTATGAGCAGAGTAGGAAGAGTTGGATCACTAAGATTTAACAGGGTACAGGGTGCCTATGCCGGACACCAAAGGACATCTCTTGCAGTTGATAAGGCAGAGCCGGTAGAGGCTGCTCTTTATGCGCAAAATAACCCTGATTTATCTTCAGACAGTCAGCTTATAGCCTACGATAATTATTATAAAAATCTTAAGAAAATGGAAAAAGATTTTGATGATTTTTTAAAGGATACAGACCAGCTTAAAGACCGGGTGAGTAAGGAAAGAAAACATGCAGAAAAAGATATGACCAGTGAGCTTTACCGGCGGATTAAGGTTTTAATAAGCAAATATAATTCAACCATTGAGGCTTTGGGGTATATTGATAAAAAATATAAAACTAATAATTTACAGGAATTGAATTTTATCCTTATAAGCTATGAGGAGAGTCTGGCCAATATGGGAATTGCAATCAGAGACTTGAGGATGGAAATAAACGGAGGAGTTTTCTGGCGTAATTTCTTAAAGAGTCAGGACCCCTATGAAGAAATGTTCAGGCCCTTGTCCAGGCTGGTTTTAAACCTTTTCATTAAATTCAGAAATATTATGGTAGTCAGAAAAAATAAGTATTCATCCTTCTCAGAAGACTACAAGGGAACAATAATAAACCGGGCCTTTTAAAAGCCCGGTTTTTTAATAGATTTTTTATTTCATGGTTACAACTTGTTCATTTGCCCATAAACCATGGATGTTACAATAGCTAAGGGCTAAGAACTTACCAGAGCCTGGCAGTTTAGCCTTGGCAATCAGGTAGGGTTCTGTAAAAGTATCTCCCTCGCCATGAGCGGCAAATTTGAAGTCACCTAACTCTACCAGGAATTTTTTTCCATCTTCGATATAGAAAAGTTTTATCCAGGCAATATAATGTTCAAGCGTGTTGGGATGGCCAATAGCATCGCCAATGGAAACCTTTACCTCTATCATCTCATCCTTTGCAAAACTTTCAGGCGCAGTTATTACTGGTACGTGTTTTTCACCCTTCCAGTCGCCGGTTTGAATAAAGTCATTAAAAATCATCTTCATGCCTCCTTCTTTATTATTTGCTACTTTACATCTTTACCCAAAAATGTAAAAATCTTAAACAGAGAGAATTTTAAGAGGATGAAAACAAGGAGATTCTATGAAAAACATATGTGTTTATGCTTCTTCCAGTCAGGATTTAGCTAAGGAGTATTTTGTAAGCGCGGAAAACTTGGGCCGACTTTTAGGCAGGCAGGGCTATGACCTTGTTTTTGGTGGTGGTGGGATTGGTCTTATGGGGGCCTGTGCCCGGGGCTTCCATCAGGAAGGCAGAAAGGTTATAAGTGTTATCCCTGAATATCTGAAGCTGCCTGGAGTTTATTATGAGGAAAGTGACGAACTTTATGTGACAGAGAGCCTTAGAAAAAGAAAAAGAATTATGGAAGACCTTTCGGAAGCTTTTTTAGTTTTACCTGGTGGTTTTGGCACCCTGGAAGAACTTTTGGAGATTATCACCTTAAAACAGCTGGGCCAGCACAATAAAGCCATAGTTATCCTCAATACTTGCGGTTTTTATGATAAACTAAAGGATATCTTTGAATATCTGATTGAAGAAAAATTTGCTCAGGAAAGGCATCTTAATCTTTTTTATTTCACAGATAATGAAGATGATGCTCTCGACTATTTGTTAAATTATAAGAGTGAAAAAGCTATACCTAAGTGGGTAAAGGAGTAAGGGTGCGGGAATGAGAAGAAGAAAAATAAAGGGTGCTGATGAAAAATTGCTTTCTTATGAGGGCTATGTAATAACTCAGGCCCAAAATCATAAGGGGCGCTGGCAGGAGCTTTTTGGCAACCAAAACCCCCTCCATCTTGAGGTGGGTATAGGCCGGGGCTCTTTTCTGCTTAAATTGGCCAGAAAAAATCCTCAGATAAATTATATTGGTATAGAGACAAAAGAAGAGGTTATGATTTACGGGGTCAGAAAAAGCCAGGAAGAAGGACTTAAAAATATTCTTTTTATCTGGCAAAATGCTCAGGACCTAAAAGATTTTTTTGCTGAATCCGAGCTGGACAGGCTCTATCTGAACTTTTCAGATCCTTGGCCTAAAAAGAGGCATGCCAGAAGAAGGCTGACCCATGAAAACTTTCTTAGTATGTACCAGGGAGTTTTAAAGGAAAAAGGCCAGCTTCACTTCAAAACGGACCATGAGGATCTATTTGAATATAGCCTCAATTCCCTGTCTGACCAGGGTTGGCAGCTGCAAAATATATCGCTGGATCTTTATAAAAACCTACCAGAAGATAATATTGCTACAGATTACGAAGAAAAATTTACCCAAATGGGTTTAAGGATATACCGGCTGGAGGCTCTTGCCCCAGTCTCTGATAAATGAAAGGGGTCTTTTTAGATGGTTTTATCTTTTATAAAAGACATGTTTGATGATAATAAAAAAGAAATTAAGCGTCTAAGCAAGGAAATAGAGGCTATTAATGCCCTGGAAGCAAGCTTTGAGAAAAAAACTGACGAAGAATTAAGAGTTGCCACAGATCTTTTTAAAGAGAGGCTGGCCCAGGGTCAGACTCTGGAAGATATTCTGCCGGAAGCCTTTGCCCTTGTAAGAGAGGCCTCTAAAAGAGTCTTGCAGATGAGGCACTTTGACGTACAGCTTATGGGTGGCATTGTTCTCCACCAGGGAAGAATTTCAGAGATGAAAACAGGTGAAGGTAAAACCTTAGTTGCTACCCTGCCAGTTTATCTTAATGCTCTGACTGGTAAGGGCGTGCATGTGGTTACTGTAAACGACTACCTGGCTAAAAGGGACAGCCAGTGGATGGGCCAGCTCTATGAGTTTTTAGGGCTCAGTGTAGGCTTGTTGGTCAATGGCATGTCTAATGCAGAAAAGAAAATAGCTTATGATGCCGATATCACCTACGGTACCAATAATGAGTATGGTTTTGATTACCTGAGGGACAATCTGGTAATGAATAAGGAAAACAAGGTTCAGCGTGGTTTTAACTATGCTATCGTCGACGAGGTAGACAGTATTCTTATTGACGAGGCCAGGACCCCTCTTATTATTTCTGGGGCGGCCGAGAGCGCCAAGGACCTTTATGAGATTGTGGACAGGGCAGTCAAAAGACTTAAAAAAGAAGAAGACTACAGTCTGGATGAGAAAGAAAAAAATGTTCAGCTTACAGAAGAAGGAATTGTCAGGGTTGAAAAAATGCTTTCTGTAGACAACCTCTATGATAATGCTGATGAAAAAAATATAGAATTACAAAACCATATCAAGCAGGCCTTGAAGGCTAACTATGTCATGAGAAAAGATATTGACTATGTGGTAAATGAAGGCCGGGTTATTATTGTTGACGAGTTTACCGGTCGTCTGATGTTTGGCCGCCGTTACAGTGAAGGACTTCACCAGGCCATTGAAGCTAAAGAAAATGTTAAGGTTGAGAAGGAATCCAGAACTTATGCCCAGATAACCTTCCAGAATTATTTTAGAATGTATAAAAAGCTTGCCGGAATGACAGGTACAGCCATTACAGAGGAAGAGGAATTTATTAAGATCTATGGCATGGATGTTGTGGTAATTCCTACTAATAAAGAATTGCTGAGGGAAGATTTACCGGATGCCATCTATAGAACAGAAATGGGCAAATTCAATGCTGTTATTGAAGAAATTATTGAGAGACACAAAATTGGACAACCGGTTTTGGTGGGTACAATATCTATAGAGAAATCTGAATTTATCAGCTCCCTCCTTAAGACCAGGGGCATTCCCCACCAGGTTCTTAATGCCAAGTACCATGAAAAAGAAGCAGAAATCGTGGCTCAGGCTGGTCAGAGGGGCATGGTTACCATTGCTACCAACATGGCAGGCAGAGGAACAGATATAGTCCTGGGTGACCAGGTTCAGGATGTTGGTGGTTTGGCAATTATCGGAACCGAAAGGCACGAGTCAAGAAGAATCGACAACCAGTTGCGGGGCCGGTCCGGCCGTCAGGGCGATCCGGGTTCCAGTCAGTTTTTTATCTCCATGGAAGATGAGCTTATGCGTCTTTTTGGCTCGGAGAAAATTTATGGAATTTTAGATAAACTGGGCATGGATGATTCCATGGCTTTGGAAAATAATATGCTTTCTTCAAGTGTGGAAGCTGCTCAGAAGAAAGTTGAGGGAAGAAACTTTGATATTCGAAAAACAGTTCTGGATTATGATGATGTTCTTAATAAGCAAAGAGAAGTTATCTACCAACAAAGAAACCAGGTGCTGGAAGGCCAGGATATTAAAGAAACTATTCTTGACATGATAGAAAAAACTGTTGCCAGCGTTTTTGAAGAGTACAGCATTTACTCTGAATATCCAGAAGAATGGAATATGACTGGCCTTTTGGAAGAATATTCAAGTAAGACCATACCAAAGCTACCTGAAAATCTGACAATTGAAAAACTTCTCAAGATGGAAAAGAATGAAATCCTTGAACTCTTAACTGAAGAGGCAATCAAAGCTTATGAAGCCAGGGAAGAAAGTTTGGGCGCAGAAGTTTTAAGGGATCTTGAAAGAGTAGTGCTATTAAAGAACGTAGATGCCAAGTGGATGGACCATTTGGATGGCATGGAAGATTTACGCCAGGGAATCTATCTGCGGGCCTATGGGCAGAGAAATCCTCTGACCGAATATCAGTATGAATCCTATGATATGTTTAATGCCATGATTGATGAGATCCGCCATGAAACAGTAAGGATTCTTTTCAGGGCAGAGCTGGTTACCAGACCCGAAGAGAAAAAAGATCTGATGGTAAGCTCCAGTGAGCCTGTCAGAAAGGAACCAGTGAAGGCAGAACATAAGGCTGGACGTAACGATCCCTGCCCCTGTGGCAGTGGTAAAAAATACAAACACTGTTGTGGAAAATAAGCAAAGCAAGTGCCTTAATATATAAGAGGGGAAGTGAAATTTTGGATTACGAGTTTAAAAAAGAGATAGAAGATCTGGAGAAAAGAAAAAAAGATTTGGGTGATTCACTTTGACCTGGCTCCCAAGAAAGAAAAAATAAGCCAGCTTGAAGAAGAAAGTATGGATCCTGATTTCTGGACAGATTCTGACAAAGCCCAGAAAACCATGAGAGAAATAAGAGCTTTAAAATCTACCATCGAAAAATTTGCAGCCATAGAAGATGATTTTGCCAATCTTGAAATAGCCTGGGAACTTAGCTCCGAAGATGGGGGCAAGGAATATGAAGCAGAGGTTAAGAGCCTCTTAAAGAGCCTTCATAGCAGGGTAGATAATATGGAAGTTGAAACCATGTTATCTGGCCCTTATGACAGCTATAATGCCATCCTGACCATCCACCCAGGAGCAGGCGGCACGGAAAGTCAGGACTTTGCTGAAATGCTTTATCGTATGTACCTGAGATGGGCTGAGCAAAATGATTATAAAACCACAGTTCTTGATTATTTAGCTGGTGAAGAAGCGGGCATCAAAAGTGTAACTCTGGGGATAGAGGGAAATTTTGCTTTCGGTTACCTGTCAGCTGAAAAGGGAGTTCACCGTATGGTAAGAATTTCTCCCTTTGATGCATCTGGCCGCAGACATACTTCTTTTGCAGCTGTAGAAATAATGCCTGAAGTTTCAGAAGATGATACTTCTATAGAAGTCGATCAGAAAGATCTGAGGATAGAAACCTTCCGTTCAGGCGGAGCCGGAGGCCAGCACGTTAATACAACGGACTCAGCCGTAAGGATAATTCACATTCCTACCAATACAGTAGTCCAGTGTCAAAATGAAAGGTCACAGATAAAGAACCGCTCTACTGCCATGAAACTATTAAAGTCCAAACTCTTAGAGCTGAGAATTAAAGAAAAAGAAGAGGAACTGGCAAAAATTCAGGGTCAACAACAGGAGATAGGCTGGGGTAGCCAGATTCGCTCCTATGTTTTTCATCCCTATAGTATGGTTAAGGATCATAGAACAAACTATGAAAAAGGTAATGTCCAGGCAGTTATGGATGGCGATATCAATGATTTTATTACTGAATACCTGAAAAAAAAGGCGAGACTTTAAAGTCTCGCTCTTTTATATTGCTGCATTTACTATTTGCTGATAAAAAGAATTTACCCTTTTTATATAAGTTTTAGGGAGACCTTCATTTTTCAGCAATTTCTTTTTAACATAAAATTCTCCGGCATTGTAGGCAACCAGAGCTCTTTCTAAATCACCATCAAAGGTGTCCAGAAGATACTTTAGAATAAAAGTACCCATCTTGATGTTATAATCGATATCTGTTAGTTCCTCCTGGCTGGCTGGTGCTTCAACACCCATAGACTTAGCCCAGGAAGATGCGAAACGATAACGGATTTGCATGAGCCCGGAATCATCCAGACTTCCATAAAGGCCTGGTTTAAATTCAGACTCGCTGGCAATAATAGCCAAAATTAATTCAATTGGAATATTATATGTCAGGGATGCATGGGCCGCGGACTTGTAAATTTTATCTCTGGAAAAATGATCCAGTCCGGGATTATGCTTTTCTACAAGATTTTGGTAGTTCAAATAGACAGGATTCAGGCTAAAGGCTGAGTAGCCAATGGGCATTTCAGAATCTAAAGCATCTTCATCCTGGTTTCCGGCTCCATCTAAATCAGGGCTTACAATAGTTGCACCGCTGATTGAGCTGAGGGCCATTAAAAAAGTAAAGGCTGCAGCTGCCACTTTTTTTCTCTTAAAATTTGACAAAAAATAACCTCCTTTTTAAGAGATTTAAGGACATGCCGAAGATTATATAACAGAAATAAAATAAAAGCAAATTGAAAATATGTCTAAAATATGATATTTTTATAACAATTTGGTTTAAAGTGAGATTTATTAGAGGAGATTTGTTAAAATAAATTGATGAACTATTGAAAAAATAGCGAGGTGCAAAAAGTGATTCAGTTTTTTAACGTGACCAAAAAATATGAAGGTGGAAATGTTGCACTCAAGGATGTAAGCGTTGCTATCAAAAAAGGAGAGTTTGTTTTTTTGATAGGGGCCTCTGGGGCCGGTAAGTCAACCTTTACTCATCTTTTAATAAAAGAAATTACCCCTACATCAGGGCAGATTCTGGTAGATGGCCAAAGTATTATAAGAATGAAAAATCGTCATGTCCCTCATTTGAGAAGAAAGGTTGGTTTCGTCTTTCAGGACTATCAGCTCCTCAATGACCGGACTGTTTTTGAAAATATAGCCTTTGCCCTGGAAATTGTGGGCATGGGGCCCCAGGACATTAAGAAAAGGGTAGCTATGGTTATTGACCTGGTTGGTCTTACCGGACATGAAAAATCATATCCGGAACAACTTTCAGGCGGTGAGCAGCAAAGGGTTGCTATAGCCAGGGCCATTGTTAATAATCCACCTCTGATTATTGCCGATGAACCAACCGGTAACCTGGATCCAGAGACATCTTTGGAGATAATGAAAATATTTAACTCCATCAACAAGTGGGGTACAACTATACTCATGGCCACACACGATAAGGAAATGGTCAACAAAATGAGGAGAAGAGTCATCCAGCTTAGCCACGGTGAAATAATCCGGGATGAAGAAGGTGGAGGCTACTATAATGTTCAGTAACTATATAAAGATATTTATAAGAGATGGATTTAAATTTTTATGGCGCAATAAGGGAGTTGCCTTTGCCTCGGTAGTAACTTTGGCAGTGGCCCTTACCATTACCGGTTTTACACTGGTTTTTGTTAATTCAGGTAACCAGGTGGTGGATCACCTGCAGGAACAAGTAGAAATTAATGCTTATGTAAGAACTGATGTTAACCGGGTGGATGCATTAAACCTGGCTAAAGAGATAGAAAAAATTCCTGGCTTTGAAAGCTATGAGTTTGTTTCCCGTGAAAAGGGACTTCTTCTGCTCCAGGAACGTTTTGGAACAGAAATGGATTTGAATGCTACCCTGGGTGAGGATAACCCCCTCCCAGATCAATATATAATCAAAGTTCAAACGCCATCCATGGTTGAAGATATGGTGGCTGAGTTAAAAAGAATCGAAGAAATTGACAACATAGTTTATGGTAAAGATATTGTTGAAAACATTTTAGCTTTTACCTTCTGGGCCAAAAACCTGGGCATGTTTTTAATAGCCGGTATTATGTTGGCTGCAATCTTTTTGATTATGATTACCATTAGGCTAACGGTTTATTCAAGAGCCCATGAAATAAAAGTAATGAAATTTATTGGTGCAACTAACTGGTATATAGTTCTTCCTTTTTTCATTGAAGGAATTATTATCGGCCTTCTGGGTTCAGCGGTTGCAGCGACAATTGTTTTCTTTGGCTATCAGACTCTGATGGAATATGTGATTTTAAATATCTCCTTTATTCCTTTGGACTACGACTATCAAAAACTCTACTATATATTGGCCGGCCTTTTAGGCGGCGGGGTTTTTATAGGCGCCATGGGCAGTCTTACGGCTACCCGCAAACATTTAAAGGTTTAAAATACCTGGCAAAGGTTGATACTATTGTTAAAAAGAATCTTAAAAGTAATTTTAGTTCTCTTTCTGGTCTTTTGCGTTATTTTTACCATGACCGGTTTGGGAGTAATTTTTACTAACTACAATAATTTAGGTCACTTCATCCAAAGTTATATTTTAATTGATAACTTTTTCCTTTGGCCTGTAGAAATGGCCGATTTAATTGAAGGTATGACTGCTGGCATGGTGGCCAGTTTGGGTGACAAATATTCCAAGTATTTTACTCCAGAGGAGTTCAAAGCTTTTCAGGAATCCTTCCAGGGAGTTTACGGTGGTATAGGTATCTATGCCGATTTTGTTGACGAGATGGTGGTTGTGGTATCCACCATGAAGGACAGTCCCGGCGAAGCGGCAGGTCTTTTGGCTGGAGATATTATCGTTGGCGTAGATGGACAGGATGCTGCCGGCAAGAGCATTAATGAGATTGTTGCCATGATTAAAGGAGAACCGGAAACAGAGGTCTCTCTGACCATCCAAAGAGAAAATCAGGAAAACTTTGATGTAAAGATTATCCGTAAATATATTGACAGTCCAACCGTCTATACAGAAATGTTAGAAGAAGAGCCAGACTTGGTCTATGTGCAAATTACAGGCTTCTCCCAGAAAACTTACAGTGAGTTTAGGGATGAGGTAAATAAGGTCTTGGAGCAGGATCCCAAGGGCATGATAATTGACCTCAGGGGCAACCCGGGCGGTGAGCTGGAATCGGTGGTTAATGTCACTGGGAACTTTATTCCGGAAGGTCCTGTTATTCACCAGGTGGACCGCCAGGGCAGGATTAAGAGCATAGTTACATCAGGTAATGATCTGAATCTTCCTATAGTTATTCTAACTAACGGAGGGACGGCATCGGCAGCAGAGGCCATGACAGGTGCCCTCAAGGATAATGGGGTTGCATATGTTATTGGTACCAAGACCTTTGGTAAAGGAATTGTCCAGACTATCTATCCGCTTGCAAATGGTGGCGGTCTGGAAATAACTACCCACAAATATTTGACAGCAGGCAAGCATGATATCCACCAGATTGGCATAGAACCAGATTTACTGGTAGAATTAAAGGAAAGCGACACTTACGATACTCAGCTTGAGGCAGCAATAAAACATTTAAGGGAGCAAATCCAAGAAGATGAAGGGCTTCCTGAAGCAAGTTAATAAAACCAGGACTTATGAGCAAAGCTTATAGGTCCTTTTTTTCCCGGAGCTTTTTCGGAGAAAGGACTAAAAATGGAAGAAAATAAATTTAAACTGCAGGCAAAATATCAGCCGGCAGGCGATCAGATAAAAGCTATTGATGCAATTGTAAAGGGTTACGAGGAGGGTAAAAATTTGCAAACCCTTCTGGGGGTAACTGGCAGTGGAAAAACCTTTACCATGGCCAACGTAATAGAAAGATTAAATAAACCCAGCCTGGTTATTGCCCACAACAAGACCCTGGCAGCCCAGCTCTGCAGTGAATTTAAGGAGTTTTTCCCAGATAATGCCGTAGAGTATTTTGTCAGTTACTATGACTATTACCAGCCTGAGGCTTATGTTGCTTCAAGTGACACTTATATAGAGAAAGACTCATCTATAAATGAGGAGATAGAAAAGCTGCGGCACTCAGCTACTTCAGCTCTTTTTGAGCGCAAGGATGTTATAATCGTAGCCTCTGTTTCCTGCATTTATGGTTTAGGTTCTCCAGATGAATACAGACGTCAGCGCCTATCTTTGAGACAAGGACAGACTATAGAAAGAGATGTCATTCTTAGAAAGCTGGTAGATATCCAATATGAAAGAAACAATATGGTTTTAGAAAGAGGCAGCTTTAGAGTTGTTGGAGATATTATTGAAATAATTCCCTCATCAATTAATGAAAGATCTATTCGCATTGAAATGTTTGGCGATGAGGTAGAAAGAATTTTAGAGGTTGATATTTTGACCGGGGAGATTTTAGGTCAAAGGACTCACGTTTCAGTCTTCCCTGCCACTCACTATGTAACTGCACCAGAATATCTGGAAACAGCCATCACTAATATAGAGGCTGAGCTGGAAGAAAGAGTCAAATATTTTGAAGATAATAACAAACTCTTGGAGGCTCAAAGAATCAGAGAAAGAACCCGTTACGATATGGAGATGCTAAGGGAGGTTGGCTTCTGTTCGGGCGTTGAAAACTATTCCCGTCATCTTACTGGCAGGGCGGCAGGGGACAGCCCCTATACCCTACTGGATTATTTTCCAGAAGAGTATCTGATTTTTATTGATGAGTCTCATATGACCATTCCCCAGATAGGGGGCATGTATGAGGGGGATAAATCCAGGAAGACTAATTTGGTTGACTATGGCTTCCGCTTGCCGTCAGCCCTGGATAACCGTCCCCTGCGCTTTCCTGAATTTGAGGAGAAGATGCAAAAAACACTCTTTGTTTCAGCCACTCCCGGCCCCTACGAGGAAAGCCATGCTCAGCTGGTAACAGAGCAGATTATCAGACCAACAGGCTTGGTTGATCCCAAGGTAGAGGTCCGTCCTATTAAAGGGCAAATTGATGATTTGATTCACGAAATCAAAAAAAGAACAGCTTTGAAGGAAAGAGTTCTGGTGACCACTCTTACTAAGAGAATGGCAGAAGATTTAACTGACTATCTGGCCAACGCCGATATTAGGGTAAGATACTTGCACTCAGAGGTAAAAACTATTGAAAGAATGGAAATTATCAGAGATCTTCGTCTGGGCGAATTTGATGTCCTGGTTGGTATCAACCTCTTAAGAGAAGGTTTGGATTTACCCGAGGTTTCTCTGGTGGCAATTTTGGATGCCGACAAGGAGGGCTTTTTACGGTCGGAAAGATCCCTTATCCAGACCATCGGCCGGGCAGCCAGAAATGTTAATGGCACAGTTATTATGTACGCTGACAGGATTACCGGATCTATGGAAAGGGCCCTTTCTGAAACTGAAAGAAGACGCAAACTACAAACCGCCTATAACCAGGAACACGGGATAGACCCCAGAACTATAGTCAAGGAAGTCTACCAGGTTCTTGAGGCTACTAAAGAATACAAGATTGATGATGATAAAAAAGATAAGAAGACAAAATACAAGGATCAAAAGGCCCTCAAAAAGCTTACTGATAAGCAGAGGGAAAAATATATTCGTGAGCTGGAAAAGGAAATGTTTGCAGCCAGCAAGGAGCTGGAATTTGAAAGAGCAGCCTTTATCAGAGATCTTATTATAGAAGCGAGGGAGAAATAGAATGGCCTTAGACAAGATTGTTATTAAAGGAGCCAGGGTTCACAACCTGAAAAATATTGATATAGAATTGCCCAGGGATAAGTTTATAGTTATGACTGGTCTAAGCGGATCAGGCAAGTCCTCCCTGGCTTTTGACACTATTTATGCAGAAGGGCAGAGAAGGTACGTTGAATCTCTCTCTTCCTATGCCAGAATGTTTTTGGGCCAGATGGATAAGCCGGATGTGGACTATATAGAAGGTTTATCACCAGCTATTTCAATAGACCAAAAGACAACCAGCAAAAACCCCCGCTCAACAGTGGGGACAGTAACAGAAATTTACGACTATTTTCGTCTGCTCTTTGCCAGGGTGGGCCTACCTTATTGCCCCTCTTGCGGAAAGAAGATTCAGAAACAGACTGTAGAGCAGATTGTAGACCAGATTATGGAGCTGGAAGAGGGCAGCCGGATTCAAATTTTAGCCCCGGTTATTAGTGGTCAAAAAGGGACCCACAAAAAAACTTTTGATGAAATCAAAAAGAAGGGCTTTGTGAGAATCAGAGTTAATGGCGAAAATTACGATATAGCAGAGCCCCCTCTTTTGGATAAAAATAAAAAGCATAGTATTGACGTAATTGTAGACAGGATAATTATCAAAGAAGGAATAGAGAATCGCCTGGCTGACTCCCTGGAGGTAGTCTTTGGTCTCTCCGATGGCCTTGTCAGGGTGGAAAATCTGACTGCCAGGGAAGATTATATTTTCAGTAAAAACTTTGGTTGCCCTGATTGTGGTATCAACTTCCCGGAAATAAATCCCAGAATGTTTTCTTTTAACAATCCTTTTGGGGCTTGTTCCGTTTGTGGTGGCCTGGGCAATAAGATGGAGATAGCTCCAGAACTGGTTGTTCCTGTTCCAGAGAAAAGTATCAGGCAGGGTGCCATTGCTCCCTGGAACACGAAATTTGGCGGCATCTATTACCAAATGCTGGAAGTAGTTGCTAAAAAATATGGTTTTTCAACAGAGCTTCCTTATTCTCAGCTTAAGGATAAGGATAAAAAAATCATTCTTTATGGCAGTGGCAAAGATATTTTAGATTTCGAATATGTTAATAATGCTGGTGACAGCCGCCGCTATAAGAGTACCTTTGAGGGAGTTATTCCTAATCTTGAAAGAAGACATCTGGAAACAAACTCTAATTATATGAGGGAAGAAATTGAAAAATATATGGATCACACTCCCTGTTCAGGATGTGGTGGCGCAAGGTTAAAGGATGAGGCTTTAGCTATAAAGATTGGCCAGAAAAATATTTT